>DASWFA010000288.1:0-1609 GCA_036394475.1 Binatia bacterium | reverse complement strand
ACTTTCGTGCCGCTTTCCTCGATTTTTTCCGCCTCGATGCAGTCGAGCTCCACGCGCGCTTCGTTGGCGATGCCGCCGTGCACGAGCGCTTCCATCAGGCTCTTGTAGGATTCCTTGAGCTCCATGTATTTGCCGACCACGGCGATGTGCACGGTGTCCCGGGGATTTTTCAGCACCTGGACGACCCGCTCCCATTTTTTCAAGTTGGGCGCGCCGGTCCATATATGGAGCTTCTCGACGATCCGGTCGTCCAGCCCCTCCTGGTGGAAGATCAGCGGCACTTCGTAGATCCACTCCACGTCCTTGGCGGTGATGACGGAGCTCTCGTCCACGTTGCAGAAGCTCGCGATCTTGACCTTGATCTTTTTATCCAGCAGGCGGTCGGTGCGGCAGAGCAAAATGTCGGGCTGGATGCCGAGCCCGGTGAGCTCTTTGACGCTGTGCTGCGTCGGCTTGGTCTTGAGCTCCCCCCCGCCGGTGATGTAGGGCACCAGCGTCAGATGCACGTAGAGGACGTTTTCCTTGCCCCAGTCCCAGCCGAACTCGCGCACCGCTTCCAGAAAAGGCAGGCCCTCGATGTCGCCCACGGTGCCGCCGACCTCGCAGATCGCGATGTCGTACCCCTCGGCCGCCGCCTGGATGCGCCGCTTGATCTCGTCGGTGATGTGCGGGATGACCTGGACCGTGCCGCCGAGATAGTCGCCGCGCCGCTCCCTGCCGATGACCGTCTCGTAGACCTGGCCGGTGGTGAAATTGTTTTTCTTTCCCATCGGCGTCGAGACGTAGCGCTCGTAGTGGCCGAGGTCGAGATCGGTCTCGGCGCCGTCGTCGGTGACGAAGACCTCGCCGTGCTGAAACGGGCTCATCGTGCCGGGGTCGACGTTGATATAGGGGTCCATCTTGAGGTGCGTCACCCGGAGGCCCCGGCTTTCCAGCAGCGCGCCGATCGAGGCGGAGGCCAGCCCCTTGCCGAGCGACGAGACCACGCCGCCGGTTACGAAGATAAATTTGGTTTTGACGCTCGCCATATAGGACTCGTTCTCCTGCGCTTATGTCTCGACGCCGCGGAGATAGGCTTCCGCCTTGGCCAGATCCGCGGGCGTATCCACCTCGACCGACGGCTCGTCCACCTCGGCGACCCGGATGCGGTAGCCGTTGGACAGGGCCCGTAGCTGCTCCAGTTTTTCCGCCCGCTCCAGCGCCGTCGGGCGCATGCGTGCGAACTTCAAGAGAAAATCGCGCCGGTAGACGTAAATCCCCACGTGGCGGTAGCCCAGGACCCGCCGCTTCCCGTTCGTCTCCGCAACGCCGTCGTCGCGCACGTGAGGAATGGGCGCGCGGGAAAAATAAAGCGCGAAGCCTTCCCGGTCCGTCACCACTTTGACTACGTTGGGGTTCTGCCATTCGCCGCGCTCGTAGATCGGCGTCTTCGCCGTGCCCATGGGGATGGCCCGGCTCCGCCGGAGCGGCTTCAGCGTCTTCTGGATCGTCTCGGGCCGCACGAACGGCAGGTCGCCCTGCACGTTGATCACCCATTCGGCGCGGATTTTCCTCGCGACCTCGGCGAGACGGTCCGTGCCGCTCAGGTGCCGGCTCGAAGTCAGCACCG
>DASWFA010000287.1:0-3602 GCA_036394475.1 Binatia bacterium | reverse complement strand
TGGCTCGCGCGCGGCGGCAAGGGGGACTGGGCGCTCCTGGTGAGCATCGTGCTGTGGAACACGTCCGGCTGGGACAACGCCGGGACGCTCGCCGGCGAAGTGGACAGGCCGGGCAAAACCTACCCCGCCGCGATGGCGGCGGCCGTCGTCCTGGTCACGTTCGCCTACCTGCTGCCGGTGGCGATCGGCGCCGGCGTGGACCATGACTGGGCGGCGTGGAAGGAAGGCTATTTCCCGAAAGTCGCCGCGGCGATCGGCGGCGCGTGGCTCGGCGTCTGGCTCACGCTCGCCGGGCTCGTGAGCGCGGCGGGACTCTTGAGCGCGCTCCTCTGCACCTCTTCGCGCGTGCCTTACGCGATGGCCGGGCGCGGGATGCTACCCGCGCCGCTCGCAAAAATGCACCCGCGCCACGACACGCCGTGGGTGGCGATCGTGGTGAACGCGATCGGCCTGGCCGCGCTGATTCCGTTTTCGTTTCAGGAGCTGGTGCAGGTGGACATGTTCCTCTACGCCCTGGCGCTGATTTTGGAATTCGCCGCGCTCGTGTGGCTGCGCTTCAAAGAGCCGGCGATGACCCGGCCCTACCGCGTCCCGTTCGGCATCGGCGGGGTGATCGCTCTCTCCGTCCCGCCCGTCCTCCTGTGCCTGCTCAGCATCGGGCTGGCGGACGGACCGACGGTATGGGTCAGCCTCGCCGGCATTGCCGTCGGCCTCCTGGTCTACTATGCCTTAAACAAGATGAGACAATGGGGCGCCGCGCCCGTTCTCACCGGGGAAGCGTCCCCGGAGGAGTGATTGAATATGTGGCCGACAATTCGCGCCGTCGTCCTAGCGCTCGCGCTTCTCGCCTCATCGGCCGCCCAGGCCGCGCAGATGACTCTCATCTGGACCAGCGAGACCGGCACCTTCGCGCCGATCTGGGTGACGAAGGAGGCGCGGCTGTTCGAGAAGTACGGCAACCAGGTGCAGCTCGTCTTCATCCAGGGCGCGGCCGCGGCCGCCGCCGCGGTGATCTCCAACGACGCGCAGATCGGCTCCTTTTCGCCGCAGGTCGTGCTCACGAGCGCGATGCAAGGGCTCGATCTCGTCATGATCGGGCGGCTCGGCAACACCATGGACAACCGGATCTTCGGCCGCAGAGGGATCACCGATATCAAGCAGGTCAAATCGCTCGCGATCAGCCGCTTCGCCAGCAACGCGGACTTCGCCGGGCGTTATCTCATCGAGCGCGCCGGGCTCAAGCCCGACGCCGACGTCGCCTTTCTCCAGTTCGGCAACCAGACGAACCGCATCTCGGCGATCGAGACCGGCCGCGCCGACGCCGCGATCGTGACGCCGCCGATCACGCTCCAGGCGCGCAAGATGGGCTTCCCGCTCCTGCTCGACAGCTCGAAGCTCGGCATTCCCTATTCGAGCCTGATGTTCGTCGCGCGCAAATCCTACCTCGCGAAGAACCGCGAAGACATGAAAAACGTCCTCAAGGCGATCATCGAGGGCGTCCATTATTTCAAGGCGCACAAGGACTTCAGCTTCAAGGCGATCGCGAAACATATGCACCTTTCCGACCGCGAGGTCGTCGAGGAGACCTTCCGCGAGTACGAATTCCCGCTGAAGCCCTACCCGGCGAAGGAATACTTCGCGCTGCCGATCCAGGAGGTCGCGAAAAAAGATCCGCGCGTGTTGAAAGAAAATCCCGATCGCTTCGTCGACGCGAGCCTGATCAAGGAGCTGGACGACAGCGGTTTTATCGATAAGCTGACGAAAGAATACGGACTCAAGTAAGGAGATATTCTATGAGCGGCGATGCAATCCTAATCACCGGCGGCAGCGGCCTCGTCGGCGCGAACGCGGCGCGGATGCTGCTCGAACACGGCGAGCGCCCCGTGCTTTTCGACGTGGCGCTGAACGAACGGCTGCTGAAAGCCGTCGGCGTCGACCCCGCGTCGATTCCCGTCGTGCGCGGCGACGTCGCCGACCTGCCGGGCATGATCTCGGCGATCCGCGACCACGGCGTCGACCGCGTCCTCCATCTCGCGGCCTTTTTGGGCGAAGAGGTCCAGCGCCGGCCCTACGGCGGCGTCCAGCTAAACCTCATGGGGACGGTCAACGTCCTGGAGGCGGCGCGGCTGGAAAACGTGCGGCGCGTCGTCCTGTCGAGCTCCAGCACGGTCTATCACGCCTCGCTCGGCGAAGGCGGGCCGAAGAAGATCGACGAGACCATTCCGCTCAACCCGCTGTCGATTTACGCCGCGACCAAAGCCTCGTCGGAGTTCATCGGCCGCGCCTACGCCAAGCGCTTCGGCTTCGAATTCGTCACGGTGCGTTTCGCCGCGCTCTATGGCCCATCGCCCGCCGGGCTCAAGGCGACGCGCGAGCAGGCGATCCAGCAGATGGTGCGCGCGGCGCTGAAAGGCGAGGCCGCGACGATCAACTGGCCCTATGGCCCGGCGGAATTGCTTTACGGCAAGGACGCGGCGAAGGGCGCGGTGCTCGCCTGCGTCAACGACAAACTCACAGACAACATCTTCCATATCGGTAGCGGACAAATGGCGACCGGCGATGAGATCGTCGCCGCGTTGAAGCGCCATTTTCCGCAGGCGGCGATCACGCTGAAAAAAGGCGAGCGGCCTATGCCCTATCCGGAAGAGCGGGTTCCCAACGATCTCACGCGCTCGCGCGAGCAGCTGGGCTACGAGCCGGATTATCTCCTCGACAAAGCGCTCGGCGACTATGCCGAGACGCTCAAGAAGATCGAAGGAATTTAAAATGGCCGAACGCTGCCGCGCGGCGACCCTGGTCGCGCCCGATAAGATCGAGATCCGCGAATACCCGATCCCCGACATCCCGCCCGACGGCGGGCTCGTCGCGGTGGAGATCGCCGGGGTCTGCGGCACCGACGTCAAATATCTGCACGGCAAGATCGAGCTGCCGCTGCCGACTATTCTGGGCCACGAGATCCTCGGCCGCGTCGCGCGCCTCGGCGGCGCCGCGGCGGCGCTCCACGGCCTCAAGGAAGGCGACCGCGTCATCCTGAAAGGGGCGCTCGGCTGCGGCCGCTGCGCCGACTGCCGGCGCGGCGCGGGGCGGTTTTGCAAAAAGCGCACGAGCTACGGCGGCCGGACGACTTCGGCTAACGCGCCGCATCTCTTCGGCGGCTTCGCGGACTATGTCTATCTCGCGCCCGATATTCTCGCGACCAAAGTCCCCGACGATCTGCCGGCGAAAGCCGCGGTGCTTGTCGGCGCGGTGATGGCCAACGGCTTTCAATGGGCGCTCCGGCACGGCGGCGTCAAAATGGGCGACTTCGTGCTGATCCAGGGACCCGGGCAGCAGGGGCTCGCCTGCGCGTTCGCGGCCAAGCAGGCGGGCGCGGCGCGGATCTTCGTCTCGGGCATCGGCAGAGACGCCCGGCGGTTGGAACTGGCCAAACGCTTCGGCGCCGACCGGACGATCGACGTGGAGCAAGAGAACGTCGTCGAGACGGTGCGCCGGGAAACCGACGGCGCGATGGCGGACGTCGTGGTCGACGGATCGGGAAATCCCAAGGCGATCGTGGCTTCGATCGACTGCGTGCGCCGCCAGGGAACCATGGTCCTGGCGGG
>DASWFA010000286.1:0-2635 GCA_036394475.1 Binatia bacterium | reverse complement strand
CCTTGATCCCGCCGTAGCCCGCGAGGCCGACGGCATAGGCCGCCAGCGCGCTCGCGGTCTCGGCCGTGTCGAAGGGAGTGAACCGGCCGTGCTCGAAGACGAGGCCGACGATCGGACGGCCTAAAACGATCAGCCCGGCGGCGGACGGAATGCACAGCAGCAGGATCAGCGATAGGGAATGCGCCAGAGTGCGGCGGAACTCGCCGATCTCTTTTCGCGCCGCGCTCGCGGAGATCATCGGCAGCATGGCGGTCGAGATCGCCACGCCGAAGGCGCCGATCGGAAACTGCACGAAACGGAAGGCGTAGTTCAGCCAGGAGACCGGGCCGTTGCCGATTCTCCCGGTCGCGGGGTCGATGATCGCCGAGGCGAAGTTGCTGTTGATGAAGATGTTGATCTGGACCGCGGCCGCGCCGATGATCGCCGGCCCCATCAGGCGCAGGATCTGCCGCACGCCGGGGTCGTTGAAATCGAGCATCGGGCGGTAGCGAAAACCGATCCGCCGGAGGCTCGGCCACTGCGCCGCGAACTGCAAAAGGCCGCCGAACAGCGTGCCGTAGGCCATGCCCTCGATCGCGCCGAGCCCGATCCAGGGCCCGGCGACGAAGCCCAAAAACAGGCCGCCCACGATCGAGCCCAGATTAAAAAACGCCGAGGCCATCGCCGGCATGCCGAAGCGGTGGCGCGCGTTTAAAATCCCCATCGCCTGGGCCGCCAGCGCGATGAATAGCAAAAACGGGATCATGATGCGCGTGAGCTGGACCGTCAGTCCCGCCTTGCCCGGCACCTCGAAGAACCCCGGCGCCAGCAGGTGGACGATCGCCGGCGCGGCGAACCAGCCGGCGAGGCAGACCACGCCCAAAACGAGCAGCAGCGCCGTGGCGATCCGGTTCGACAGACGAAAGGCCTCGGCCTCGCCCTTGGTCGCGAGCACCTGGGAAAACGTGGTCACGAAGGCGGCCGAGAGCGCGCCCTCGGCGAACAGGTCGCGCAGCAGGTTGGGGATGCGAAAGGCGGTGAGGAAGGCGTCGTATTGCAGGCCGGCGCCGAACAGCGCCGCGAAGACCTGGTCGCGCACGAGGCCGAGCACGCGGCTCGTCATGATCGCCGCGCTGACGACCCCCGCGTTGCGCGCGACGCTCGGGGGGCGCGGCCGGTCCGCGGGTTCGGAAGTGGGCATGGATTCTAAGAGCCCTCAGCTTTCAGCTATCAGCCGTCGGCTAAGACAAATACAGAGACAAACGCAACGGTGCCCGGAGGTCTTCGCTGACCGCTGATGGCGGACGGCTATTTCTTCGCCCAATTTCCCTGCGCGTCCTGAATCCACCAGCCGGGCCGGGCCTGCTCGATCCAGCTCCGGGCGAAGATGCGCTTGATGTCCGCCACTTTCTCGCGCGGGATGTTGTTCGCCTTGGCGAGCTCGCCGTAGAGCGACTCGCGGTCGCGGTTCTCCGCCTCGACCAGCTGCTGGACCTCGGCGCGCTCTTTGAGATTGGGCCCGTCGGTCGTCCGCACGGCGAGCAGGCCGTCGCGGTTGATCCCGACGTTGCCCCTGTCCAGATAGGGCTTGAGCGATTCGCTCCGCGCCTTGATCGCGTCCTTCAGCGCCCGGATCGCGGGATTCGAGATGTTGATGTCCGGCTCCTGGGCGAAGGCTTCGTTGGGCAATACGATAGAGACCAGAATCCTTCCGGCGATCGAGCCGCGGTCGCCGGGCGCCTGCTTCGGTCCCGGTCGCGGGGCTTCGTTCCCCGACCCGCCGCCGGATCCCCATGTCTCGTTGACGATCGTGTCCGCGGCCCGCTGCACCGCCGCCGCCGGAAAATAGATGTTCACCGTGACGCACGCGGTGAGAAAAAACGCCAGTGAAACGAGAAACTTTTTAAGCATGGACCCCTCCTGGACCGCCGCGGTCATTTTTTTGCGCCGCTTTTTTGCGCCTGTTCGAGCCGCCGCACGAGCTCGCTGAAGCCGATCTCCTGCGTGTAGCTCACGATGTTCACCGTGGGCGGAATCCAGCTCCCGACCACGAGGTACTCCAGGCCGTTTTTGCTTTCTATGCCGCGCAGCGTGAGTGTATCGTTTTTCAGCGCCGCTTTAAAGCCGAGCTTGTCGTAGCGGAACGAGTCGAACCATCCCGCCAGGCCGCCGTAGAGCGAGCCGGCGTTGTTCCCCGAGCTCACGACGGTGATCTTGTTGAGCGCCTCGACGCTGATCCAGCGGCTCGTTCCGGGCTTGTCGACCGTGTGGATTTCGGCCTGGAACCCGGCCGGCTGGCCCTGGCTGAAGACGAGATCGGCGATCGTTCCGGACACCGCCCCCGTGATGCGCCCGAACTCGAAAGTCCGCGAGGCCTGCTCCAGGTCGAGCCCGTCGAGCGTGGCGCTCATTTTGATCGAGCGCAGCGCGGAAAAGGGCTTCTCGATCTCCAGGCCGTGAATCGACGCGCGGCCGCCGAACAGGCCGAGCGTCATCGCGCCGTCGGTTTTGAGCGTATCTCCCGCCCAGCGGATTTGCGGGATCGATCCCGAAAGCGCGCCGTCGAAGCGGTGCCATCCCAGCGTCCGGGTGAGCTCGGTGAGCTGCAAGTCCGAGAGCTCGAGCGCGAAGGAGACGTCCGCCGGCGCATTGACGA
>DASWFA010000285.1:0-5734 GCA_036394475.1 Binatia bacterium | reverse complement strand
GAATGCGAGAAGAGATCATGGGCGGCGAAAAACACCGAGTGGCCCAACGACCAATCGGCGATCAGATCCAGAAAAAGAAAAGAGGGCATGGGCCGGCCGGTGCTGCCGCTGCTCTGGGAGGCTATTCCCGGTGCGGCGTCCGCGCGCGCAAGCTCGCCGCGGGAGAGGCGAAACGACCGGCCGCCGCGAACCACGTCCTTCTTTCCTTTGAACTCATCCGGGGTGAGATACACTCCCTGAGCGGCCAGCCGCTCGAGGGTCTTTTCCAGACCCAGGCGCTGAACGCCCGCCCTGAGGTCGGAAAATTCGCACCCGGCGATGTTGAGCAGTGTGAGATAAGGGTTGCGGGGATTATCGTAGATCCTCGCGCGGGCCATCTGAAGAAAATTCGCCTCGCGCCGATCCAAGGCCCGCCGGATCTCCTCCCGCGCCCATTCCAGAGTGATACGCCCGCGGAAAAAGTCCGGCAAATCCCGGGCGAGCCGGTAAATCCCCGAGAGATTTTGCTTGGCCTTTGACAGCGCTCCCTGCATGCTGTTTTTTGGCGCGGGCGAAACGCCCGCTACTCCGACCTCTTTTGAAGCTGGAGCGGCAGGATCTTCCCCCGGGCGCTGGCGAAAGGCGCCGCCCGCCGGATGCGAAGCGTCCCCGCGCCGTCCCATATCCGCGCCTGAAACTCCCTGCCCCAGGCGCCCCGGCCCATCTCTTCGCGGAGACGCGCGAGCAGTTTTCGCTCGTCCATCCCGCCGGCCTGCGGGTGCACCCGGAGCGTCAGCCGCGTCTGCCCGTTTTCGTCTTCTTCTTCGACCAGCTGATAGTCTCCGACTCCGCCGCCGAACTCCGCCGGCAGAACTTTTTCCAAAAGCTCGTAGAGGTCGCCGTAAAAATAATTCATGCCCTCGCTGGTGAATTTCTCGTGGCTCCGGATGTGATGGAGATGGAGGGTAAGACCCGCCTTTTCCAGAGGGCAGCCGCAATCTCTCCGTTCCAAAACGGCGTAATCGCCGTTTTCGACGTTGAAAAGGAGCCGGGCATAACCGGGGTGCAGGGTCGTACAAAGCAGAGGATGCACGGGAGAGCCGCCCGTCTCCAGAGGCTCGGGACGGGCGATCACGACCATGTGGGGGTGCTGCACATGCACCTCATCCAAATAGGCGGGATTCGCGCAGCCCACCCCGACCGCGCCGCCCCCCTCGAAAGCGTAATCGGTGACCGCAGCGGCGCCGGCGCGTCCAAGCGCGTCGCGCTTCGATTCCGTGAACGGCTCGCCGCCGACGTGAAACGTCGCGCCTTCTAAAGATATTCCCATCTGCCAGGCGGTCTGGGCGATTCGCGCCGCGTTGCTCGAAGAGGTCTTGACGCAGGAGGCCCGGCCTTGTGCTCTTTTTTCCGCGACCCAATGGACGATCGGGTCCAGTTTATCGGGGTCGATGGGCTCGGGGAGCGCCGCGCCGGGGCCGTATATCTTGGCCAGCGCGACGACGAGATAAGTCGTCATGACGCTGTAATTTCTTAAAAAAATATCCTCCACCGGCACTTTGCGGGCAAACCATTTTTCCATGGGAATGCCGACTTTTGCCCGGTTGAGGATTGTCCGGATGCCGGCCCCCGCCGGGATGGCCGCGTCGTAAACGGCGTGTGAAGAAGAAAAGAAGCCGTGGGCGGCGTAAAAAATGCAATGATACAAAGCCCAGATGCTCAGGCGCTCCAGAGAAGCGAGCGAAGCGATCGGCCGATTGCTGCTTCCGCTGCTCTGGGTCATGATCCCGGACGAGGGCAGCGGCGGGTCGAAGTCCGGGGGCGTTACGCGAAAGGACTCTTTTCCCCGCACGACCTCCCGCTTTCCCTTGAACTCGGCGGAAGTGAGATAGACTCCCTCGAGCGCGAGCTTTTCGAGGGTCGGCTCGATGCCGTTCCGCTTCACGCTCGCCTGCAAGTCGGAGAATTCACAGCCCGCCCTGCGGAGCAATCTCAGATAGGGGCTGTTCGGCGCCCGGTAGATCTGGCCCAGGACGATCTGCAAAAATCTTTCGTCGCGGTCCGCGAGCGCCCGCCCGATCCCCTCGTGCGCCAGTTCCAGGGTGACTTGCTCGCGGAAGTAAGCCGGCAGGGCGCGCGCAAGCCCGACCATGCCCGAAACGCCGCTCCTGATTTTTGAGATCGATGCTGGCAAGTCGCCTCCCCGGCGCGCGGCGGTGCCCTATTCCAAGATGCGGACGCCTTCGGGCCAGAGAACCAGGACGATCGTTTCCCCCTGGCCGCGCGGAGTATGCGGGGTGTGGACGGATTTGGGATCCAGATAAACGACGTCGCCCGCGCCGTAAGAGCCGGTCTCGTCCTCGATCGCGCCTTTCAGCACCAGGTAGAACTCGCCGCCGACGTGCTCGTGGCGGAGAAAGGCGTCGGGAGCCGCATCGGCGGCGATCCGGTAGAGGACCAGCTCCCGCCGGCCTTCGCGCGCGAGCCGCGCCATGCAAAGACCGTTGCCGAAATCTCTCCAGGAAAGCGCGCCGAGCGCGTCGTCATGGAGCTGGGTCGCGATCAGGTTTTTTAACGAGTAACGAAGGACGGCCATGCCATGTCTTTCCGAGGCTTAAATAGCACGCCCGCCGGCTTAACAAAAGCGTCTGGAGTTCGGCTTGACACCGCCGTCCCTCATTGCGATGATCGCTGGAAATCGATGACTCGACCCGCCGATAACTCCGCGCGCATGGAAACAAGCGATCCCCCGCAGACAGCGCCGCCCAAGCCGGCATTTGGGAGCCGAAATAGAGAGCTTCTCTTCTGGGCGGGAGCCTTGATCCTCACTCTGGCGGTCCGGTGGTATCTCTTCACGGCCGATTACACGATCGGCGGCGACGGCATACGCTACGTCACGGCCGGACGCAGCTTTTGGCAGGGGAATTGGGCCGAGGGGCTGAATTCGTTTTATCCGCCGTTTTTTCCGCTGCTGATCGCCGCCGCCTACCCGGTCGCGGGGAATTGGGAGTTGGCCGGCCGGTTGTGGCCGCTCATTCTGGGGATTCTCATGCTGTGGCCGCTCTTTGCCGTCCTCAAAAGAACCTACGGTCCGGGGATAGCCTGCGTCGGCATGCTGGTTTACAGCATAAGCCCTTATCTCGCGCGGTTCTCCGTCGATGTCAGGAGCGAAGTTCCGTACACCTTTTTTTTCCTCCTGTCGGTCTATTTTTTCTTAAAGGGCATCGATAGCGCGGCGCGGCGATGGTTTTTCTTCATGGGGTTGAGCGCGGCCCTGGCCTATCTCATCCGCCCCGAGGGGATCGGCCTGGCGATGGTCGGCGTCGCCTATCTAGCCTATCTCGGCTGGGCCGGCCGGGCCCCGGGTAAGATCTACCCGCGGGCGGCCCTGCTGTGCGCGGGATTTATTCTGGTGGCGGCGCCCTACGTCGTCTACCTCCGATGGGACACCGGCGGCTGGACGATCAGCCGCAAGACGGCCAACGTCCTGGCGTTGGGAATCACCCATTACGATAAGAGCCTCGGCGCCGTCCGGCGGGAAAGCTCCGACCGGGTCGACGCCATCGGCCTCGCCTCGTCGCGTCCGCTGGTCTACGCCAAAAAAGTTTTCTTCGACGGCTTTCGCACCCTGGACACCTACGCGGTCGCCCTGCACTACTCCGCCTTGCCCTTTTTGCTGATCGGCTGGTACGTCCTCTTTCGGTCGCGCTTCCGGGAGGCGAAGGATTTTCCCCTCCTCGCGTTCGTCGTTTTTTACTTCGCCGTGTTCTCGATTTTTTACCCCAGCCGCCGCTTCACCATCCCGCTGGTTCCCATCTCGCTCGGCTGGGTCGCGTTGGGTTTTTTGACGCTCGTGGAATACAGCCGCGCCAGATTGCCGGCGCTGAAAGCGAACGCGGTCGCGGCCCTGGTGATCGCTCTATTCTCTGCCGCCACCCTGCCGAAGACGCTCAAGGCGGCCGGCGAGAAATCTTTCGCGCGCGACGCGGCGGCCTACCTCGACGGAAAACCCGACCGGCCCCTGGTCCTTTCCACCAATCCCCAGGTCGCTTTTTACGCCGAAGAGAGCCGGGTCGTCCACGCGCGGCCGGATGTTTTTCTAAGCCGTCTCGCCGCCATGGGCCCCCATTATCTGGCGTTGGACCAGGACTCTTTCCAAGCCGCCGGGGAGCGCTTGATGCGGCAGGGCTGGTCGCTGGACCGGCAGTTCCTGGGACGCAGAGACGGCATTTACATCCTTACGCTCCGGTGATCTTTAAAAAAAATAGCGACGTGAGGGCGCGCCCGCTCGGGCGCGCCGTGGCGGCCATTCTGCTGGCGGCGGCCTCGGCCGGGGCCGCGGAGCCGGCGGCCTTTCCTCCGCGCATCTCATGGAGGGCCGGCCAACTCGAAGCCGCGCAGAAGGCGGTCGGGTCGGACGCCGCGGTCTCCCGCGCCTTTGCGCCGCTCAGAAAGACGGCCGATAAGGCGCTCCGCGAAAAACCGAATCCGGTGAAGCGGATCTTCTCCGAAGGCCGCTTGTATTCGGACCCGGAAAAAAAGCGCAGCCTTGAGGCGCGGCGCGACCTCGCCAAGATCGAGGCGCTGGGCTACGCCTATGCGCTGCTCGACAAAAAAGAATACGGAGAGAAGGCGCGGGATTTCGTGCTCGCGTGGGCGCGCGTCTACGAGCCCCGGGGCGATCCGATCGACGAGACCGAATTCGTCCGCTTGATGAAGGGCTATGATCTCGCCCGCGCCCTTTTTACCGACGGCCAGCGGGCGGAGGCGGACCGCTGGCTCTTACGCCTGGCGGAAAAAGAAAAAACGGCCGTCAACCCGGCGTCCACCGCGGCGAAAAACAACCATTACAGCCACCGGCTAAAAATCATCGGCCACGTCGCCTTCCTGCTGCCGGACCCGGAGCTACGCGCCTGGACCGCGGCCGAGTACAGGCGCCACCTCGATCAGAACCTCTACCCCGACGGAGCGACTTTCGATTTTCGCCAGCGCGACGCGCTGCACTACCACGTCTACGACCTCCTGCCGCTGGTCGAATTGGCCGTCGCCGCGGACAGGAGCGGCGAGAATTTTTACGCTTACGCGACCCCCGAGGGGGCGAGCCTGGAAAAATCCATCTCTTTTCTCATCCCCTACATCACGGGCGAAAAGACGCACCGCGAGTTTGTCCATTCGACCATCAAGTTCGACCGCGAGCGGAGCGCGGCGGGCGACCCGAGCATCCAGGTGGGCGCGAAGTGGAACCCGGCCAAGGCCAAAACGCTCTTCGACCTGGCGGGCTATTTCAACCCGCGCTTTCACCAGGTCAAGTTCCCCGGCGAGAGCGGAGAGCCCTCCTTCGAGCGGATTGTGGCGACGTACCGGTAGGACGAAGCGGAGAACGGTTCACGAACCGTCACTCCATCAGCAATTTTTTTATCAAAAGTGAAGGAGCGGATTATCCGGAGCCCGCGCAGGGCCCGTTCCGAGGCGAGGAGACGTCCGACACTGGTGGTCGCTAGTTAACGAGACGGAAGCGCACTACTTTGAGACAGACAAGCAGAGGCCCATCGGCTCCCGCCGAGGAGTGGGCCCTGCGCGATGGCTCAACTAATTTAATCGTAGAGGAAATTAAGGGCTAAGCGGAAGCGGCCTTGGCGCGCTTTTTCGGCGCGGCCTCTTTCTTACCGCCGTCTTCTTTGCGCGCGCGCCGGCGGCTTTTCTTCTGACCGGCGGCTTCGCCCTTGGCCGGGGTTTCGGCCGGCAGCAGCTCCAC
>DASWFA010000284.1:0-7840 GCA_036394475.1 Binatia bacterium | reverse complement strand
CTCGTCACCGCCCGCTTCCTCGAATTCTCCGGTCTGGAATTCCGCCTGGGCGGCCTCTCCTGGGAGCGCTCGGTCTACGATCCGCTCCCCGGCCCGCGCCCGCTCGCCGAAGTCCGCAACGTCCGGCCGCTGAACGACTACGCGTGGCTCGCCAACGCGGAGAGCCAAACGGCGGGCGGGGTCTATTTCGCCGAGTCGAAGATGGCGGCGGTCCGGGGCGAGGAAATTTTGCTCATCGACATCAACGGCGGCGTCCGGGGCGCCGTCGCCGGGCTGGAGGCGGCGCTGAAGGAATTCCAGGCCGATCTGCTCGTCGGCGTGGACGTCGGCGGCGACTCGCTGGCGGAAGGCGGCGAGCCGGGGCTCCGCAGCCCGCTCGCGGACGCGGTCATGCTGGCGGCCTACGCCGAGCTCGAGCGAAAAGGCGTGGCCGCGCTCTGGGCGATGTTCGGCTACGGCAGCGACGGCGAATTGACCGTGGACGAGATCGAGGCGGCGCTCAGCCGCGTCGCCGGCGCCGGCGGCCTCCTCGGCGCCTGGGGGCTGACGGCGAAGATGGCGGCCGAGCTCGAGCAAGTGATCCGCACGGTCAAGACCGAGGCGAGCGCGATCCCGCTCGAATGCGCGCGCGGCGCCCGGGGCGAGCGCGGCATCCGCCAGGACCAGAGGAAAGTGAAGCTCACGCCGCTCGCCGCGCTGACCTTCTTTCTCTCCCCGGAAGTGCTCTACGACACGCTCTCGCGCCCGGCCCGGGCCGTGCGCGGGACCGGCTCGCTCGAAGCCGCCAACGACGCGCTCCACGCGATCGGCGTCAAGACCGAGCTCGACCTGGAGCGCGCGCGCCGCGCGCGGGAGCGGCGCGGTGTTTGAGCGCATCCAGCGGGAGGTCTGGGTCCTCATGGTCTCGCGCGGGGTGCGGTCCTTCGCCTTTTCCTGCCTGAACGTCATCTTCGCGATCTATTTGAGCCAGCTCGGCTACTCGACCGTCACGATCGGCCTCGTCATCTCCACCGCCTACGTCAGCAGCGCGATTTTGACGGTCGTCTGGGGCTATCTCTCCGACCGCTACGGCCGGCGGCCGATTTTGATGCTGCTCGCCGCGCTGACGATCGTGTCGAATCTGATTTATTTATTTTTCAGCTCGCTGATATTTATTTTCATCGCCGTGATCGTCACCAACATCGGCGCCGGCGGCACCGGCGGCGGCGGCCAGGGCGGCGGCCCGTTCAATCCCGTGGAGCAGGCCCTGCTGGCGGAGAAGTGCAGCCCGGAGGACAGGAACCGGATCTTCTCGATGAACTCCTTCGTCGGCTCGATCATGGGGGCGCTCGGCGCGCTGTTCAGCGGGCTGCCGGAATATCTGCAAAAAAATCTCGGCTGGGAGACGATCCCGTCGTACAAGCCGCTCTTCGCCGTGACGATCGTCTTGAGCCTCGGGCTCATCGTCGCCTATTCCAAGATCACCGAAAAGCACGTGCCGCGGCGGAGGGAAGCCCGGACGATGTCGAAAAAATCCGGCGCCTTCGTCACCAAGCTGTCGCTCCTCGGCATGGTCGACAACCTGGGCGCGGGCATGGTCGGGCCTTTCGTCGCCTACTGGTTCTACCTCCGCTTCGGCGTCGATCTGAAATCGCTCGGCGTGATGTTTTTCATCTCCTATCTGCTGGCGGCGCTCTCGTTCCTCCTCGCGCCGCTGATCGCGCGCCGCATCGGCCTGGTGCGCACCATGGTGTTTTCCCACGGCATCGCCTCGCTGGTCTACCTGGTGCTGCCGTTCGCGCCGACGTTTTTGATCGGCGCGGCGCTGATCGCGTTTCGCTCCTTCGTGGCCTACATGGACAGCCCGCTCAAGGGCTCGTTCGTCATGGGCATCGTCAAGGCCGAAGAGCGCGGCTCGGCCGCCGGCATCACCAACCTCTCGCGCTACGTGCCGATGGCCGTGAGCCCGAGCCTCGGCGCCTACATGATGCAGGCGTTCTCGCTCAGCGTGCCGATGGTGATCGGCGGCGCGCTCCAGGCGGTCCACGACGTGGCGTTTTATTTTTTATTCCGCGACGTCAGGCCGCCCGAGGAAGAGGGCGTCAAAGGGTTGGATGTAAAAGTTACCTGAATAATTTTGAGTTGAAATTCAAAATTCGACATTCATAATTCATCATGGACGTTATGCCCCTGTCGTTTTTCCAGAGAGTCGTCGAAGAAAAAATCCTGCAGGCGCAACGGGAGGGCGCGTTCGACAACCTGCCGGGAAGGGGCAAGCCGCTCCGGCTCGACGACCAGACCTGGGTGCCGGAGGACCTCCGGGTCGCCTACCACGTGCTCAAGAACGCCCACGTCCTCCCGCCCGAGGCGGAATTGTTGAAAGAGATCCACACGCTCGAAGACCTGCTCAAATACGTCGAGGACGAGGGCGAGAAGAAGGCGCTGGCCAAAAGCATTCGGAACAAAATCGTCCGCCTCGACCTCCTGAAGCGCCGCTCGTTTTCGCTCGGCGCCGCGGGCTACTACGGCGCCAAGCTCGCGGCGAAATTCTCCCGCCGCTGATCCGCCCGCCTCATTGACAACCGTCCCGGTTCGGAACTAGGTTTACCTCGTTTCCGGAGGGAAAGGCCATGCGGCTTCGCCCCACGCTCCGCCGCCGGGCGGCGTTCATCCTATTCGCTTCGCTGTTCGCCGCGAGCGTCCTCGCCGCCGAAAAGAGCGTCCAAAGAAGCGTCGACGATGCGCTCGACGCCATCAACCGCCTGCCGGCCGCCGAGCGCGCCGCCGCGCTCGCCGAAGGGGCGAAGAAAGAGCGGGAGCTCATCTGGTACTCGACCATGAACCGGGAGAACTCCCTCGAGCTCGCCCAGGCTTTCGAGAAGGACCATCCCTACCTCGCCGTCAAGATACTCTCCGGCAGCGCCGTCAACACGATGACTCGCATCACGTCGGAGTTCCACGCCCGGAGCAACCTCTTCGACGTCACGCACATCCGCGGGCTGTTTCTCTCGGCGCTCCGAAAAGGCGGCATGATCGCCCGCTACCGCACGCCGCTCCGCGAGGCGCTGCGGAAGGACTTCGTCGACGCGGAAGGCTACTTCAACGGCATCTTCACCCAGGCCCACCTGTTCATCGTCAATAAAAATCTGGTCAAGCCCGAAGACTATCCGAGGAAATTGGAAGACCTCCTGCTGCCCAGGTGGAAAGGCGAGCTGGCGATGGAGCTCGAGTCTTACGACTGGCTCGCCGCGCTGCTCGATTATTACGGCGAGGACAAGGGCAAGGCGATCGCCGACAAGCTCGGGCGGCAAAAATTGAACTTCCGCCGCGGCTCGACGCTGCTCAGCCAGCTCGTCGCGGCCGGCGAGCTCGCGGTCCATCTGGACGGCTACAACCATACCGCTTACCAGCTGAAGCAGAAGCGGGCGCCGATCGAATACGTCTTTCCCGAGCCCTACGTCCCGGCCAAGACGCCGACCGCGGTCTGGATCGGCGCGCGCGCCCCGCACCCGCACGCCGCCGCGCTCTTCGCCGATTTCCTGCTCTCCCGCAAGGGCCAGGAGATCATGGCGGCGCAGGGACGATGGGTCAGCCGGAAGGACGTCGGCTATCTCCTCGACCCGGGAGCGCGGAGAGTCCAGATGGTCGCGCTCAAATGGGGCGGGCGCGACGTCGAGCTGATCCAGCTCTTCAATAAATTGCTGCGCCGGGAGGGGGAATGACGCCATGGCCGACATACGAATAGACTCCGACACGCACTTCACGCCGCTCGACGCCTTCGACGCGGTCCGGACGGAGTACCCGGACCGGGCGCCGCGCTATGTAAAGCTCCCGAGCGGGCGCTACCGGCTGGAAAACCCCGCGCGCGAAAAGCTCGTCCCGGCGCACATCCAGCCGCTCCGCGAGGACGGCCACGACCCCGCCGCCTTCGATCTCGACGCCCGCCTCGCGGCGATGCAGCAAGACGGCTTCGACCGGCAGGTGCTGATCCCCAACAACGCGCCGTTCTACTACGACGTCGAGCCCGGCCTCGGCGCCGCCGTCTGCCGCTCGTTCAACGAGTCGATCGCCCGGATTCTCGCGCGCTATCCGAAAAAGTTCATCGGCGTGGCGCCGGCGCCGCTGCAGGACGCGGGCCGCGCGCTCGGCGAGATGGAGCACGCGTTCTCGGCGCTCGGGCTCCACGGCGTGATCCTCTACCAGAACGTCAACGGCCGGGACCTGGACGGCGAGTGCCTGTGGCCGTTTTACGAGCGGGCCGAAGAGCTGGGAGTGCCGCTCCTGGTCCACGGAGTCGACAGCGGGCCGCTCCTCGGCGTCGAGCGCTTCGCCCGCTTCAACCTGGACGTCTGCCTGGGCTTTCCCTTCGAGGTCTTCACGGCGATCGCCGCGCTGATATTCGGCGGCGTGATCGAGCGCTTCCCGCGCCTCAAGTTCGGCTTTTTCGAAGTCGGCGTGGGCTTCATCCCCTGGCTGATCGACCGGCTGGAGAGCGCCTACGACGCCCGGCCCGCCGCCCGGGCGAAGACGAAGAAGCGGCCGCGCGACTGCTTTAAGAATTTCTATTTTTCCCTCGGCGCCGACGATTCCACGCTCGCCGATGTCGTCAAACGAATCGGCAGCGACCGGCTGATGATCGGCAGCGACTACCCGCATCCCGACGGCACCTACCCCGAAACGATCGCGCTGGTGGAGGCGCGGGCCGGGCTCGCGCCGCGCGACCGGGCGAACCTCCTCGGCGGCACGGCGGCGGAGTTTTTCAACCTCGCGGAGCGCGCTTGAAGCGCTTGTTTGAGGCCTCGGGTATTTACCCGATGGCGGTTGTAATACTTTTAAAGTATCGTTCCTGGTACCTGAGAGATCCGTTTCATCGTCATGGCAAGCACCGGCGGAAAATTCTGGGCGCTGGTCCTCCGCTGCCACCTGTGCGGCGGCAAGTTCACGCAGCGCCGTCTCACCCTCGAAAGAGTTCACCTGGTGCCGCAGGTCACTCCCTGCCCGCATTGCGGCGCCCGGCCCTACATCACCGCCCCGGGAAGCAGAGAGCACAGCCGGGTGCACCACATCTTCGATCTCCGCGAGGAGCCGGTGTTCCGAAAAACCCGCGCCGGCGACACCTGGCATTTTTCCTACGACTGCTCCCACTGGCCCGGCCACGACTACCTGGTGCTGGATGTCCCTCCGAGAGACGGCGATATCTGCAACGAATGCAAAGCCAAGCAGGGCGAAGGCAGCGATAGCTAGCCTTTAGACTCCCGCCCTCGATTTCACACACGCCCGGTTTGTACCCGCCTTTCCAGCAGCCGATTGGCCGCTATGATGACGAGCGGAGCAGTTTGCTTCTATAAGTCCGCCGGGTCGGCTCGGGATTTGCCGAACCCGCGGCGGACTAAGCAAAGAGAGCGGAGGAGCGAATGAACCGCAGATTAGTTTTCGCCGCCCTGTTGATCCTGTTGGCCGCAGCGACCATGCCCACGCGGCCCTACGAAGCCCGGTCGGCAACCCCGATGCCGTGCCAGTCCGCCGGGCCGGCCGAATTCGCCGCTTCGACCGAGAAAACATTCGATCAGTTGATGGGCGATGCGACGAGCGTGATGCACCGGGGAATGCACGGCGCGCCGCACACCGGCGAGCCCGACCATGACTTTGTCGCCATGATGATTCCCCACCACCAGGGCGCCATCGACATGGCCAAGGCGCTCTTGCTGTACGGCAAGGACGAGCCGTTGAAGCGCCTGGCGCAGGAGATCATCGCGGACCAGCAAAATGAAGTGCAGTGGATGCAGCTCTGGCTGTCCAGGCATCCCGGCGGCGGCGATCCCGCGAGCGCCATGCACAAATAAGGAAGGGTGGGTCCATGAAAGCGAGAAGATCACTGCCGCTCGCCTTCGGGCTGTCGGTCGTGTTAACGGCGGCCGCCGCCGCGGGAGCCGAACCCGCGAAGGGCGACCGCGTCTACACGGGCGACCAGACTTCCAACACGGTGTCGGTCATCGATCCGGCGGCGCAAAGATTGCTCGGCGTGATTCGATTGGGCGACCCCGTGCCGGGCGCGCTGAGCCCGCTGTACAAAGGCGCGCTGCTCGTGCACGGCCTCGGCTTTTCGCCGGACCACCGGACGCTGGCCGTCATCTCGATCGGCTCGAATTCGGTGACGCTGATCGACACCACGACGAACCGCGTCAAGGGCACGGTCTACGTCGGCCGCTCGCCGCACGAAGGGTTCTTCACGCCGAACGGGCGCGAGTTCTGGGTGGCGGTGCGCGGCGAGGATTATGTATCGGTGATCGATCCCAAGCAGATGAAAGAGGTGCGGCGGATCAAGACCGCCAACGGCCCCGGCATGGTTCTGTTTCGCCCCGACGGCCGCTACGCCTTCGTGCCGTCGAGCTTCACGCCCGAATTCACCGTGATCGATGCGGCGAGCTACCGCGTGGTCGCGCGCCTGCCGCAAGCCAGCCCGTTCTCGCCCAACCTGGCGGTCAGCGACGACGGCAAGGAAGTATGGTTCACGCTCAAGGACACGGGCAAAGTCCAGGTCGTCAGCGGCGAGCCCCCGTTCCGGATCCTGGCGACGCTCGATACCGGGCCGATCACCAATCACGTGACCTTTGCGGACAACGCCAACGGCAAATTCGCCTATGTCACCGTCGGCGGCTTGAACGAGGTCAAGGTCTTTCGTCGGGGGCCCCAACCTCAATTGATCGCCGCGATCCCGACCGGCGATCTGCCGCACGGCATCTGGCATTCGGGCGACGGCGCGCGCGTCTACGTCGGGTTGGAGAACGGCGATGCGGTCATGGCGATCGACGCGCTCAGCAACAAAGCGCTCGCCACCATCCCGATCGGCCAGACGCCCCAGGCGCTGGTTTACGTTCCGGGCGCGGTGGCGACGGGCGACGGCGCCGCCAACCTTGCGCCGCTCGGCGCCGCCGGCCAGGCGCTGCATATCGAGATGCGGCCGCCGGCCGGAGCAGACAGCAAAAACGGGCGCGCCACCGTTGCGGTCAACTCGCTCGGCGTGATCGACCTGCTGCAGATCGCCGCCTCCGGCTTGCAGCCGGGCCGGGAGTACGAGCTCGCTATGGTGGATTCACCGGTCAAGCCGGCGAGCCGGATCGCGCTGGCCAAATTCACCACCAACCCGAGCGGGGCCGCCGTCGCGCAGGCGATCGGCCCGCTGCGAACCGTCGTAGGCGCCGACAGCGCCGGCGGTCAGCAATCCGAGCGGCGTTATCTGGTCGTGACGGCTGCCGGCGGCGATCAGCCGGTGCTGCAGCAGCAAACGCCGTGACGCGCCGATGCGCTTCACACGGACCCGGTTTTTACCTGATTCTCACGCGGCCGATCGGCCGCTATAATCAGATTGTGAGCGGCGTAAGCTTTACCTGGCTGCTCCGGTGCCAGCAGTGCGGTTCGACTTTCGAGATCGATCTCGCGCCGGACCAATCGCTGCTGCTCGCCACCCGCCGGACGCCCTGCCCGGACTGTTTTCATCTGCCGGCCGACGGGCCGCAGAGAAGCCCCTGGACCGTGCCCAAAGTTCACGCGATCGTGAGCCTCAAGCACTACTGGCCGGCGCCGTCGTGAGCCCTCGCCTTCTCCGTTAGGAGTCACCGCTCGGCTTCGAGGGGATCGTCTCAGGCTACATTTCAGGCTACATTTTTTTAGTGGCGCGGATCGCTTTGTCTATTTCGCCGAGCGCCTCCCGGCAATGCGTTTCGGCGATCCGCCGGATTTCCATCGCCGCGTCGATATCGCAGCCGACCGCGAACGAAAGCGGCGGGTCTTCGACGAATTCGGTGATGTCGACCGCGTTTTGAAGCGCCAGGGAGGCCGCCGAGCCGACCTTGGCGAACGG
>DASWFA010000283.1:0-5126 GCA_036394475.1 Binatia bacterium | reverse complement strand
GCCCGCCTGGTTCGGGCCGCTCTGGGCGGCGGCCCACCTCTGGCTCGCCGCCATGTCGCTCTCGAGCGCGCGCCTGGCCGCGGCCTTCGGCCTCGCGCCGGTGCTCTTCGCCTGCTCGGCGGCCGCGGGCGCGAGCTATTTCGCCCTCGCCTTCGGCGCCTCGCCGCTCGCCGTCGTGTTTTATCTCGGCTTCATGACCGTGCGCGGCATCCAGGGGCCGCTGCTCGCGGCCGTGCTCCAGGCCGACACCCCGGCGGAGGACCGCGCCAGCGTGCTGTCGCTGAACGCGCTCTTGTTCCGGCTGGCCGCCGTCGTCGTCCTGCCGCCGATCGGCGCGTTGGGCGATTATCTGGGAATCGAAAGGACGCTCGCCTGGGTCGGGCTCTTCTCCCTCATCGCCTCGCTCGCGGCCTGGGCGGCGTTCGTCCGGGCGCACGGGAGGGGGTGAGCGCCGTTTTACTTTTGCCGCTTCGCCTTTACTTCCCTTCGCCGCGCGTGCAGCACCGGCTCGGTGTAGCCGTTCGGCGTTTCGAGCCCCTTGAAGACGAGATCGAGCGCCGCCTGGAAGGCGAGGCTTTTGTCATAATCGGGCGCCATGGCGCGGTAATTTCCAGCGTCGGAGCTTTGCGCGTTTTGCCGGTCGACGACCTGGGCCATGCGCCGGAAAGTCTCTCGGACCTGGTCTTCGGTCACGACGCCGTGCTTGAGCCAGTTGGCGATGTGCTGGCTCGATATTCGGAGCGTCGCGCGGTCTTCCATCAGCGCCACGTCGTTGATGTTCGGCACCTTCGAGCAGCCGATGCCCTGGTCGACCCAGCGGACGACGTAGCCGAGTATTCCCTGCGCGTTGTTGTCGAGCTCGCGCCGGATCTCGTCCGGCTTGAGCGCGCGATCCAGTAGCGGCGGCGTGAGAATGCTCTCCAGGCTCGCGCGGGCTCTTTTCGCCAGCTCGGCCTGGCGCGCGGCGACGTTCACGTAGTGGTAATGCAGCGCGTGCAGCGCCGCCGCCGTCGGCGACGGCACCCAGGCGGTGTTCGCGCCGGCCTCCGGATGGGCGATCTTGGTCCGGACCATCTCGCGCATCTCGTCGGGCATCGTCCACATCCCCTTGCCGATCTGCGCCCTCCCCGGGAGGCCGGTTTCGATCCCGACGTCGACGTTCTGGTCTTCGTACGCCTTGATCCAGGGCCGGGTCTTGATCTCTTCCTTGGGCAGCATCGCGCCCAGCTCCATCGACGTGTGGATCTCGTCGCCGGTGCGGTCGAGAAAGCCGGTGTTGATGAAGACCACGCGCTCGCGCGCGGCGCGAATGCATTCTTTTAAATTGACCGAGGTGCGGCGCTCTTCGTCCATGATGCCGATCTTGATCGTGTTCGGCGCGAGTCCGAGCGCCGACTCGACGCGCGCGAAGAGCTCCACGGTGGCCGCGACCTCCTCCGGCCCGTGGAGCTTCGGCTTGACGATGTAGACGCTCCCCGTCCGGCTGTTGGCGCGCCGGCCGCCCGGCCCGACGTCGTGCAGCGCCGCCAGCGCCGTCACCATCGCGTCGAGAAAGCCCTCGGGGATCTCCCGGCCGTCCGCGGTCGTGACGGCGTCGGTGTACATGTGGATGCCGACGTTGCGGACGAGCAGCAGGCTCCTTCCCGGCAGCGTGATCTCTCCGCCGTCCGGCCGGGCGTAGGTCCGGTCCGGGCTCAGGCTCCGGTGGACCGGCCGGCCGCCTTTTTCGAACGCCGCTTCGAGCGTGCCTTTCATGATGCCGCACCAGTGGCGATAGATCGCGGTCTTGTCGGCGGCGTCGACCGCCGCGACGGCGTCCTCGCAGTCCTCGATCGTCGTGATCGCCGCCTCGACGACGACGTCTTTCACCCCGGCGGCGTGGGTCTTGCCGATCGGATGGCCGCGGTCGATTTGGATCTCGATGTGCGCGTTGTGGTTCTGGAGCAAAATGGTGCCGAGCGCGCCGGCTTTTTCGCGGTAGCCGGCGAACCGGCCGGGGTCCTTGAGGCCGGTTGCCGCGCCGTCCCGCAGGATGACGGCCAGTTCCTTCCCGCCGCCGGCGTCTTTGAGGGCGTAGCCCGCGACGTCGGCAAAGCGGCCGCGCTCGAGGCCGATCGCCCGGTCGAGAAACTCCTCGGTATAGGCGATCACCTTCGCGCCGCGCCGCGGGTTGTACGCCTCGCCCTTTTCGGCGCCGCCGTCTTCCGGGATCACGTCGGTGCCGTAGAGCGCGTCGTAGAGGCTCGCCCAACGCGCGTTGGCGGCGTTGAGCGCGTAGCGGGCGTTGTCGAGCGGCACGACGAGCTGCGGGCCGGCGATCGCGGTGATCTCCGGGTCGACGTTTTTTGTCGCCGCCGAAAACGCGCCGCCTTCGGGAGCGAGATAGCCGATCTCTCCGAGAAACGCCTTGTACGCTTTTCGGTCGAGCGGCCGGCCCTTGCGCGCCAGGTGCCAGCGGTCGATCTCCTCTTGCAGCCGGTCGCGCCGGTCCAAAAGCGCCCGGTTTTTCGGTCCCAGGTCCTTCACGATCGCGCCGAGCGCGCGCCAGAACGCGTCGGCGTCCACGCCCGTGCCGGGCGCGATCTCGTCGCGCACCAGACGGTATAATCCCTCGTCGATCTCGAGCCCGCCCACCGCGACCGTTTGAGCCATGGCCTTCTCCTTACGTGGATCATAGAGCAGGAAAGCGAGGAATGGCAACCGGGACGCGCCGAGGGGGTTGACCCCTGATTTCAGCCAGATAAAATAAGCCGCTTCATGGGCAAAACGAAAACCGCGCCTGGTTCCGCCGCTCCATCGATTTTGGCCATCGCGATTTTGGCCGGCGCAGCTCTGGCCGCCCTGCTCGGGACCGGCTGCAACGTTTCATTCACGAGCTTTTTGACGGGCGGTAAGCCGCCGCCGGGGCCGCCCTCGAAGGCCGAGCGGCCGCGGCAAAGCAATACCGCCGCGGCCAGAAAGCCGGCCTCGCCCGCCGCGGCGAACCGACCGCCGGTGGAGCGGGCCGCGGCGGAAAAGCCCTCGCCCGCCGGACCGCGCTTGTCGGCGATGCTCGCGCGGGACGAGCTCGGCAAGCTGGTGGCGTCGCGCATCGTCTTCGACGCTTCGGAGCAGATGCGCGCCGGGGTCAAGGAAAAGGTCGAAGTCCGGCTCGCCGAGAACCTCTACGAAGATTTCGCCAAGGGACTGAAGGACCTCGGGATGGACCAGGAGTTCGAAATCGCGTCCGGGAGCTCGGTGAAGGCGGCGCTGGCCGGAGAGGGATTCGACATCCGGCCGGCGGCCGAGGGCGAAGAGCCGGCGCGCAGCGGCGTCTTCGCCCCGTGGACCTGGCACGTAACGCCGCTCAAGTCCGGGGTCCAGCCGCTGCTCTTGACGGTGACGGTCGCGATCAGGGTCCCCGGCGGCGCGGACGAAAAGAAGGACCTGCCGGTGATCACCCGGGCGGTGACGGTCTCGGCGAGTCCGGGCTATGCGGCGTCGCGCTTCCTGCAAAGCGGCTGGCAATGGATCGCCGGCCTCCTCGCCGTGCTCTTCGCCGGCTGGCTCATCTGGCGGCAGCAGTCTTAAAGATCCGTCTACTTAGACGGGCCGGACGCATCGGCCCTCCGGGATACCCCCCGGCCCGGCGTTGATACCCTAGCCGGGCCTGGGAGCATCTCTCCGGGCCGATGCGATACATTCTGTCGACGCTGTCCCCGCGTGCCGGGAGCATCGCCGCCGGTACGCTTGCGATTCCTCGTCCCACGCATCGGCCCTTCGACATGCTCCCAGGCCCGGCGGCCATATAGTTGGGCGAGTCCCGCCCCGCTCGGCTGTCGAGCCATCGCGCGTCTTGTATCTGGACCTTTTCGGCCGGCCTGATAGCATAAAAAAGGAGAATCTCCGGACCCAGAAAGCTTCGTGTGGCTGCGCTAGTAGACCCGCGGGAGGGAGGCGAAGATGGCGAGGCTGTTTTCGATCAAGCCCGGGATCACCTTCAAAGGCCGGGAGTTCCGGGGACTGCGCGGCTGGGCCGGGAAGCCGCTGCACCCGCCGCTCACCGATTTTCCCATCGCCTGCTACGTGCTGGCGGCGGTCTTCGACGTGATCTCGTATCTCACAGGGTCGCGCGACTTCTTCGTCGCGGCGACCTACGTCGTCGTCGCCGGCGCGCTCGTCTCGGTCGCGACCGCGCTGACCGGTTTTTGGGACTGGTGGAAGGGGCTGGAGCGCGTCCCGTCGGGGCGCGCCAGGCATAACCAGGTCTGGCGCACCGCCAACTGGCACATGGCGGTGATGCTCACCGTCACGGCGATCGTTTTGTTGGATATCGGGCTGCGCCTGGCGCAGTTCGACGAGGCCTATCCCCGATTTTCCACGCTGGTCCTGTCCGTCCTCGCCGCCGCGCTGGTCGCCTACGGCGCGACCTACGGCGGCTCGCTGGTCTTCGACTATCAGTTCAACGTGGAAACCCTGGAGGGCTCGACCGTCTGGGACGAGACGGAAAAAGACCAGCTGCCGGGCGCCAAGGGGCGCAAGGGCTGACGCGCGCCGCCGCGATAAATAAAAAAGGCCCGCCTCGTGAGAGAGCGGGCCTTTTTGCGCGCCGGGGAAAAGCCGTTACGGCTTGGTAAACCGCCCGGAGACGATTTGCTGGCTGCAATCGAAGTCGATGCCCGAGCCGGTGAAGATGAGCAGCTTCAGGTTGCTCGGCACGATCGACGCGGTGCCCTGAAACTGCGCCGGATTACAGGCGGCCGACGGATCGCCGTTGAGCGTGACGTTGAGCAGATAAGCCCGGTTCGCGGTGATGGTGACGCCATCGATCGAGCCGGTGTGTCCATCGGTATCCGACAGGGTGCCGATAATGCCTGTCTTGGTGGCGGTGATATTCAGCGTGACGCCCCCTCCGCTCGCTTTGACGAGCGCCTCGTTCGGCGACAAGGGCAATGAAATAGTCTGGGTGGTGGTTGGGATGGCGCAGGGTGTCGGACCGTTTCCCGCCCCGCTGCAAAGTCCACTCGACGGAATCGTTATGTCGACGGTGTCCGTATCCGTCGGCCCGCTCGCTCCAATGCTCGTTTGGAAAAACGGGTGATCGAAGATCGTGAACGACTGCACCGTGCCGGTCCAAGTGGCGGTGA
>DASWFA010000282.1:0-5744 GCA_036394475.1 Binatia bacterium | reverse complement strand
CGAGGCCGAAAATGCGAAAGACTTCCCGCGACCAGAAAAGCTTCCGCGACGAGGCGTTCCAGCCCCAGCTGCCGGTGTGGCTGAGCCTCTGCCCCTCGGCGAGGTAGGCCTCGCTGCGCCTCAAGTCTTCTTCGGCTCTTTTGCGCCGGTTGCCGTCTTCGACCAGCCTCTCGTAGGCGAGCCGGATCTCGTTCTGCTGCTCGCGCAGCGCGCAGTCCAGTTGCTCGCGCTCCCGGATGTTCGACAACAGTCTGTCCACTTCGAGCGCGGCGCGGTCGGCGCCCAAAAATTCGTCCGGCGGCACATGGTACAGGTTGCGGCAGACGGTGCCCTGATAAATCACTATGGGGTGGGTGCGGATGACGTCGAGAATCAGCTCCGGGGGAAAAAGCCGGCGGCTGTATTGGCAGAGCGCGAAGCAATTATTTTCGCCCAGGGTGTGGGTCAGCCGGCTCTCGTATTCCATCCACCGCTCGAGCCCGGGACCGCCTCTCAGGACCCATTCCGTTTCGCCGGCGGCTCTCAGCGTCGAGAAGCCTTCGCTCGCAGCCGAAGCGGCGGCTTCGCGCCAGAAGGCAAACATCCACTCCGGGTTGAAAGAGCCGTGCTTCAGGTAGGTCTCTTCCTTGGTGGTCAAAACGAGCGCGCCGCAATCGATGGCGCCGTCCACGTCGATGCCTTCCCCCTCCATGGGCGCCCGGATGTCCCCGAGCGCGCCGTCATCGGCGATGTAAATGCATTTTTCCCCGCGCTCGAGGCCGATCCGCATGAAGGGGAGCACCACCGCGAAGCGCTCTTCCCGGTTCTCGTAAATCGAGCAGAGGTGATCGTGCGGGCCCATTTCCTCCAGGGCCCGGATCAGTTGAGTGGAAGGCGACGCCGAAGCCATCGTCGATTAACCCCCGTCGGGCGGGAACGCTGGGTTTTGTCAGGGATGCTCCCGGCCCCGGCTACGCGGGGTCTTGACCGGACCTTTACCGGCGTTCAGACCGAATAATTTTCCATACTATCCGGCCGGACGACGCGCAAGATAGTATAAGTGAATTTTACCCAACCCAGGACTTTTATTGACCCGGCGGGTCGAATAGTATGCGCTTGTTAGGATGAAAGGAGGGCGATATGGCGCTCGACGTGGAAAAATTGAGAAAAATGGCGCCGCCGAAGGCTATGCCGTTTAAAATTCGGCGTCTGGGTCACGTCGTTTTGATGGTGAGCGACCTGGAGCGCTCGCTGGCTTTCTATACCCAGGTCCTGGGGTTCAAGCTATCGGACGTTTATCCGGAGGAGATGCAGCCCGGCGGCTTCGCTTTTCTGAGATGCGGCGCCGACCACCACGCGATCGCGCTGGTGGGCGCCGGTCCGGGCGCCTCGAAACACGCGGAGCTGCACCATATCGCCTTTGAAGTCGCTAGCCTCGAAGAGGTGTTCCGCGTGCGCGACCGGCTCATCGAGCATCAGGTTGCGCTCACGTTCGAAGGCCGGCGGCGGGCGGGCTGCCAGATATCGGTCGAGTTTTTGGATCCCGACGGCCATTCGATAGAAATTTATTGGGGTCTCGACCAGATCGGCACTGATGGGCGCGTCCGGCCCGCGAGCGAATGGAAGGGCGTGCGCGGCCTGGAGAAGGCGGTGGCCGATCCGGTCGTAGGGCAGGATACGGGCGTGAAGCGGGGCTCTTGAAGACGCCTGCGCGGATGCGGCGATCGTATCGTGCCGCAAACTTGACAGAAATCAGCCTCCCATATATTTAGCCAACCGAAAGGTCGTGCAGCGCAGGAGCCACCTGCAGGAGCCACCCGATGGAGATCAAGTCTCTCGTCGATCCCGAAGGCGGCCTCATCGACCGCCGCATCTTTTCCGACCGCGCGATCTACGAGCTGGAGCGCGAGCGGCTCTTCCCCCGCTGCTGGCTCTATCTCGGCCACGAGAGCGAAATTCCCCGGCCCGGCGATTTCGTCGCGGCTTACATGGGCGAAGAGCCCGTCATCCTGTGGCGCGGCGCGGGCGGCCGGGTGGGCGCCTATCTGAACATGTGCCGCCACCGCGGCAACCGCGTCTGCCGCGCCGACCGGGGCAACGCCAAGGTTTTCACCTGCTCGTATCACGGCTGGACCTATTCGAGCGACGGGAAGCTGGCGATCGTCCCGCGCGCCGAGGCGTTTCACGATCTCGACCGCGGCCAGTGGGGCCTGATCCCGGTCGCGCAGATCGACAGCTACAAGGGGCTCGTCTTCGCCACGTTCGACCCCGCGGCGCCGCCGCTCGTCGAATATCTCGGCGACATGGCCTGGTATCTCGACATCCTTCTCGACCGCCGCGAGGGCGGCACCGAGGTGAGCGGGCCGATCCGCTGGGTCGTCGACGCCAACTGGAAGACCGCGGCGGAAAACTTCGGCGGCGACGGCTACCATATCGCCAGCACGCACGCCTCGGCGCGCGACCTCGGCGTCGACACCACGACCAGCCAGGCGCGGAATTCGGCCGAGGGCCGCCAGATCTCCTGCGGCAACGGCCATATCCTGGTCGCGTGGCTGACGCCGGCGGCGGAGGCCGGCCCCTGGTTCGCGCAGCCGGTGCCCGAGCTGGTCGATTACATGAAAGAGCACGCGGCGGAGATCGAGCGCCGCCTGGGCGAGGTGCGCGCGCGGAAGGTCGCGCCGTCGGCCGGGACCGTTTTCCCCAACCTCTCCGTCCACTGGCTCACGCGCACGATCCGCGTCTGGCATCCGCGCGGCCCGGACAAGATGGAAATCTGGAGCTGGGCGATCGTCGACAAGGCGGCGCCGCCGCGGATCAAGGAAGCGATGCGCTTCGCCTCGCAGTACCGCTTCAGCCCCGCGGGCGTCTTCGAGCAGGACGACATGGACAACTGGATTCAGGTCACCGGCGCCGCGCGGAGCGTGATCGGCCGGCGCTATCCGGCGAATTATCAGATGAGCCGGAGCGAGCCCGCGGCGGCGGACATCGGGCTCCGCGGCCGGCTGGCGAGCCGCTGGAGCGACCAGAACCAGCTCGGCCTCTACCTCTATTGGGCCAAAGTGCTCGAAGCCCAAAATTGGGACGAGATCCGCGGCCCGGCGGCCTGACGAAATATAATGGACAGCGCGCTACGCCAGGCGATCGAGGATTTTTTCTACCGGGAGGCGGAGCTGCTGGACGACCGGCGGCTCCGCGAATGGCTCGAGCTGTTCACCGACGACGCGCGCTACTGGATGCCGGTCCGGCACAACCCGTTGGAGCGGCCGGAAGGTACGGAGGCCGAGCTGTCGCGGCCGGGCGAGAGCTTTTATTTCGACGACTCGAAGGAGACGCTCAGGGTCCGGGTCGAGCGGGTCTATTCCAAACAGGCGTGGGCCGAGATGCCGCCGTCGCGCACGCGCCGGCTCATCTCCAACGTCCGGGTGAAAAAAGACGACGGGCGCGAGATCGAGGTCGACTGCAACTTTTTCGTCTACCGGACGCGGATGGAAAAGGACGAGGACCTTTTCGTCGGCGCGCGCAAAGACATTCTCCGGCGCGCGGACGGCGGATTCAAGATCGCCCGGCGGACGATCGTTCTCGATCAGGCGGTGCTCGGCGCCAAGAACATCAGCATTTTTCTCTAGCACGCGCCCATCCTTCGACAAGCTCAGGATGAACGGCGGGCATGCGATCTCGGATAGTTCAAAAATCTCCGTTCGTGCTGGGCCGGTCGAAGCACGATTTCATAAGTCCATAAGGAGACCGACATGCAGTGGGATTTAGAGGGCAAGAGCGCCGTCGTCACCGGCGCGGGGAGCGGCATCGGCCGGGCGGTCGCGCTCCGGCTCGGGCAGAGCGGCGCGGGCGTCGCCGTCGTCGACCTCGACGGCGGGCGGGCGGAAGGCGTCAGCCGGGAGATTAAAAAGCTCGGCGCAAAGTCGCTCGGCCTGGCCGCCGACGCGGCCGATTCCGCCCGGGTGCGGGACGCGGTCGCCCGCGCGCGCGAGGCGCTCGGGCCGGTCGACTACCTCGTCAACATCGCCGGCTTTCACGAGCGCGTGCCGGCCCAAGACATCACCGACGAGCGCTGGCGCCGGATGCTCGACGTCCATCTCGGCGGGACGTTTTATTTTTGCCGCGCCGTCCTGCCGGACATGATCGCGCGGCGCTTCGGGCGCATCGTCAACATGTCGTCGCTGCACGGCTTCGGCAAGGTGCCGGGGGCGGCGCACTACTCCGCCGCCAAGGCGGGCATCGCCGGCCTCACCAAGGCGCTGGCGGTGGAGGTCGCGCCGCACGGCATCCTCGTCAACGCGGTGGCGCCCGGACCGATCGACACGGCGCTCTGGCGCGACGGCCTCACCGGGAAAGAGCTGGACGAGCGCATCGCCAGGCGCCTCCAGGCGATCCCGCTCGGGCGCCTGGGGCTGCCGGACGAAGTCGCGGACATGATTCTTTTTTTTCTCAGCCGCGCCAACAGCCACGTCACCGGGCAGGTCGTCGGCTTCAACGGCGGCGAATTGATGTCTTAGGCACGCCGGTCCTAAGGGCCCATCTGCGGCGTTGCGCTTGCATCCCTTCGCTCGACGTACTGGAAAAGTACGCCTGCGCTCGGGATGCTTCGCGCGCCTTGCAGCTGGACCCTTTTGACCGGCCTGCGGGATAGGAATTTTTAATACGAGCTTGGTGGTTGTGCCGAATTGATGTCGTAGCAGGCGCGGTGAAAAAGGCCATCTATCGCAATTTGCCCAGCCGGGCCGGGCGCATCTCTCCGGCAATTATTTTTTATAGATGCGATGGGCCTGTGCTACGCTCGTCCAAAAAACTTACGCTTGACCTGCCGCAGCCGGACGCATCGGCCCTCCGAGACACCCCCCGGCGCGGGCGTTGCGCTGATTGCGCTTTGACCGCCTCGCTCGACGTACTGACCCTTCGACTTCGCTCAGGACAGGCCTGTCGAACCGTCGCGCGCCCGGTAGCTGGAGGCGGAGGGGCAGTGTAAAGAACCGTTACTTAATTTTTCTTTCCATTTATCAGACCTGACGAGACTGCCAAATTATCATATCCACCTAAAATTACTGGTAGGCAGCGCCACTTCAATTCCATTTAGTGCGGAGACAGTAATTCGAAGATGAGCGCGGCCTCACAGTGGCACGGAAAGTTTGGGTCTATTGCCGCCTTTAAGACTGACATTATGGGCCCCTTTTGTTTTATGCTTGTTATATTCTTCCGCGGCCCGTTGTAGGTTACTTATTAAAAGTTCATCTGTAGGATAGCGAGAAAGAGCATTTATAATATATCTACAAGCGGCAAGTGGCCGCTTCATTTCCACCATGCATTTTGCCTTACCAATAATTGCCCTAACTGATTCGTCGGTTTTATCGATGTAGAAGTGGCCCACTTTTAACAGGTTCAGTGCATGATTGTAATATCTAATGGCCCTTGAGTATTGGTTTTTTGCTGCATAAACGTCGCCTAAATCTATCCATGCTTGCGTATTTCGTTGATCCAAACGCAAAATGCTCCTATAGATTTTTGATGCTTCATCATAATTTGCTATCAGTTCAAGTATACTCCCCTTCAATAATAATAAGTCGCTATCGGTCGATTTTTTGTTAGCGAGAAGTGCATCTATCAGCTTAATCGCCTCTTTCGGATCACGATTTACCGCAAGATCTTTCGCTCTTTTGAAAAGTTTATTTTTCGTTTTGGCTCTGCTTGATGTCATTTAGCAAGCACTTCCATTTAAAGGCCAATATAGGGTCAGGTCTTGCAATCATACA
>DASWFA010000281.1:0-5949 GCA_036394475.1 Binatia bacterium | reverse complement strand
CGGGAACTGCTCGAGCACGCCGCGCACGATCAGCCGGGCGATCGAGAGACAGCCGTCGAACGGCCGGCCGATGCTGGAGGCGAGCCGGTATTCCCGCATGCGCTCCTCGCCGAAGCTCACCGTGGGGGCGTGGATCATCGCCGGCACGTCCAGCTCGGTCAGGAGCTCGAAGAAAGGCCGGGCCTCGTCGTCGTCGGGATAGGCTCCCTGATGGCTCGAGTTGATCAGGATGCCTTTTAATTTGTACTGCCGTATGGCGCGCTCGGTCTCGGCGAGAAACTCTTTCCCGCCGCCCGGCACGGTGGTCGCGAACGCGACGGTCCTGTCCGGGTATTTCTGCTGGATTTCGGCGGCGTACTCGTTCCAGCGCTGGATGAACTTCAGCGCCTCGGCCGGCGTCTTGTCCTTGATGTAATGGAGCGTGTTGCTGACCACGCAGAGATCGATGGCGGCGCGCTCGTGCGCCTCCAGCAGATTTTCGATCGTCAGCGGGTAGCCGGTTCCCCACCGGCGCTGCCGCGCCAGCTCCGGCGGATAAACGTGCGCGTGCCAATCGACGATCATCAAGCTCCCCTCTTTGGACTCAGCGCGCCTTGAGCCCCAGCTCGCTCTGCGCCGCGCGCAGGCCGACGAGGTCCGACACTTCGCCGAGGGCGATATCGCGTGCGATCTTCGCCTCGCCTTTGGCCTGCTCGATCACGAGCCTGAGCCCGTCCTCGGAGATGCTGCCGTCGGGATTGAAGACCTTCCACGACGAATCGTAAGTCGCGGCGGCGTATTCGGGCTTGGTGCCGCCCCACTCGGCGAGGACATGGATCGCGCCGTCGCGGTTCTCCCGGATGTAGCGCGTCCCCTTGATCATCGCCTTGATGGTCCGTTTGACCTCGTCGGGCCGCTCCTTGATTTTCTTCACGTTGGCGCCGAGGCCGACGTAGGGGAATTTGTAAACCTCGTCGACCCGCGCGACAACGTTGTAGCCCGCCTGCCGCATCTCCGAGTCGGCCGGCGGCGCGATCACGATGACGTCGACGATGCCTTCTTTCAGCGCGGCGATGCGGGCGTCGTCGGTCCTGAGCGCGATGATTTTGATGTCTTTTTCCGGATCGACGCCGAAGTGCTTGAACACCATGCGCGCCGCGATGTCCGGGGTCGCGCCGAACGTGCTCACCCCGAGCGTCTTGCCCTTGAGGTCCCGGATCGACCTGAACTGCGGCCGCGCGATCAGCGCCAGGGGAGAGCTGTCCATGAAGTTGGCGATCACTTTGACGGGCAGGCCCCGGATCGCGGAGCGGACCACCAGGCCGAACAGCATCGAGTAATCGATGTCGCCGCTGGTCATCGCCATGACCGAAACGTTGGGCGTCATGCGGATGATCTCGACGTCGAGCCCTTCGGCCTTGAAAAAGCCGCGCTTGAGCGCGACGCCGGCGCTGAGATAGGTGAGGTTGTAGTTGGTGACGCCGATTCTGACCCGATCGGCGGCGTGAGCGGATGCCGGAAGAGCCAGGACCAGCGCCACCGCACACGCTATCTTCCGGAGCGTCATCATCTTCAACCGTTAGTTGATAAATTCGCCGACAACTTCATGGATTCTATCTCTCTCCGTCTCGGGATGGAACCAGCGGATCTCCTTGTCGGCGCGAAACCAGGTGAGCTGGCGCTTGGCGAGATGACGCGTGTCGCGCTTGATGAGCGCGAGCGCCTCGTCGAGGCCCACCTGCCCCTGAAGATGGAGCCCGACCTGGCGGTAGCCGACGCTATGGAGCGCGGGGAGGTCGAGGCCGTAGCCCCGCTCGACGAGCCGCTTCACCTCTTCGACCAGGCCCCCGGCGATCATCTCGTCGGCGCGCCGGTCTATCAGATCGTACAGCTCCTTCCGCTCGCGGTTGAGCCCGATTTTCAACGCCTGGAAGGCGCTTTCCTTGAAGCCGTGCTCTTTTTGCCAGCGGCTGATCCCTTTTCCCGTCAGCTCGAAGACCTCCAGGGCGCGCACGACGCGATAGCGGTCGTTGGGGTGAATCCCCGCGGCCGCGGCGGGATCGACCACTCGCAGCCTGTCGTGCAGCGCGTTCACGCCTTTCGCGCTCGCCTCCGCTTCCAGCCGCGCCCGGAGCTCGGGACTTTTTCCCGGCCCGACGAAAATGCCCCCCAGGAGCGCTCTCAGGTACAGCCCGGTGCCGCCGCACACGAGCGCTTCTTTTCCCCGCGCCGCGATCTCTGCGATCGCCTTCAGCGCCAGCTCGCGGTAGAGCGCGGCGTTGAATTCGCCGTCGGGATTCACGATGTCGATCAAATGGTGGCGCACCTTCTCCCGCAGCGCGGCCGGCGGCTTCGCCGTGCCGATGTCCATGTGGCGATAAACCAGCTGCGAGTCGGCGTTGACGACTTCTCCGCCGCGCCTGAGGGCCAGGTCGACGGCGACCGCGCTCTTCCCCACACCGGTCGGGCCGAGAACGATGACGAGCTTGGGTTTCATGAAGAAGGCATGCGGCCTGAGATTAAAAGAGTTGGGACTCGCTCCCGCCTGTTGCCTGCCGCCTCTCGCCTTTTTATACCCGACGGAACATTTTCTCCAACTGCTCTTCGGAAAGCTCGACCAGCACGGGGCGGCCGTGCGGGCATTGCGTGGCGAATTCGATCCGGTCGAGGTCCCCGAGCAGCGCGCGGATCTCCTCCCGCCCGAGCTTGCGGTTGGCCCGGATGACGCTGTGGCAGGCGATGGTCGCGAGCCGGTCCTCTATCCCTTCGCGCAATTCTCCGCTCTCCCCCACTTCCGCGATTTCGGCGATCATGCCGCGGAGCGCGCCGCGGTAATCGCCCGCGGGAAAAAGCGCCGGCGCCGTGCGGATCACGTAGGCGCCGGCGCCGAACCGCTCGACGCCGAAGCCGACGCGGTCGAGGATGTCGAGCCGCTGCTCCAGGAGAGCCGCCTCCCCGGCGGGCAGTTCCATGACCTGCGGGATCAACAGGTTCTGCCGCTCCATCTCGCCGGGCCGGTGGCGCATCCGCTCGAAGGCGACGCGCTCGTGCGCCGCATGCTGGTCGATCACGGCGAGACCGCGGGGCGAGGCGCAGATGAGATAACAGCCGGCGAGCTGGCCCAATATTTCCAGGGAGGAGAAAAATCCTTCCGGCGCCAGCCGCGGCTCGCTTTCCAAGGAGCCGATCTCGGCCGGCGTGAGCGCCGAAGCGCCCGGCGGACGGTCCGGGGACGGCGCCGGGCTGTAACCGGCCGCGGCTTCCCGGACCGCCATGGGCGGCTCCGCGCCCCGGCGGAAAAAAAGCGGCGTCGGCGCTTTCGCCTCTTTCCCGAGCCCCTGCCTGACCGCCTCGGCCACCGCCTCGTGGATCTCCGACTGCCGCCGGAAGCGCACTTCGTGCTTGGCCGGATGGACGTTGACGTCGACGTCCTGGAACGGCATGTCGAGATAGAGCACGACCGCGGGATAGCGGCCTTTCATGAGCAGGGTTACATAGCCTTGGAGGATCGCGTGCGTGAGCACGCGGTCGCGCACGAAGCGGCGGTTCACGTAAGCCGTGAGATAGCGCGCGGCGGAAAACGAGCTCGGCGCCTTGCTCAGAAACCCGCCGACCCTGAGCTCTCCCTTGCCCCAGGAAAACGGGATCATGGCGCCGGCGATGTCGCGCCCGAGCACCTGGCCGAGGCGGTCCCGCGGCTCGACGCCGCCGGGATAATCGCACAAGAGCTTGCCCTGGTTGTAGAGGCGGAAGTGGACGTTGCCATAGGCGAGGGCGGCGTGGTGGATCACATCGCAGACGCGGCTCAGCTCGGTCGCGGGGGACTTCAAGAACTTGCGCCGCGCCGGCATGTTGAAAAACAGCTCGCGCACCTCCACGGTGGTCCCCACGGCGCAGGCGGCGGCGACGGGCTCGCCCGGCGCCCCGCCGTCCACCGAGACACGGTAGCCGTTCGCCGCCTCGCGGGCGCGCGAGACGATCGTGAGTTTGGCGACCGAGCCGATGCTCGGCAGCGCCTCGCCGCGAAAGCCCAGCGTCGAGATGCGCCAGAGATCGTCTTCGTCCTTCAGCTTGCTGGTGGCGTGGCGCTCGACGGCGAGCGGCAGGTCTTCGGCGCCGATGCCTTCGCCGTCGTCGCTGACGCGGATCAGGGAAACCCCGCCCCCTTCGAGCCAGACCGAGATTTCCCCCGCGCCCGCGTCCAGGCTGTTCTCCACCAGCTCCTTGACGACGGAGGCCGGCCTCTCGACGACTTCGCCGGCGGCGATGCGCGCGGCCCAGCTATCGGGCAGACGGATGATTTTCATGCGAACCTGAGGCCGAGCATAGCGCAGCCTTCGAGACAGGGTCAAGAAAATTGCGAGCGGCCAACCTTCCAGTGAAAAAAAAGGGCAAGTCGCGATGACTTGCCCTTTCTAAGATTACTAAAAGCGGAACCAGCGTAGCGCCCGGCCGCGTGTATCTCGGAGGTCCGATGCGTCCGGTTACGAACGGTCAAGCGTTGGTTTCGGGCGAGCGTAGCACAGGCCCATCGCATCGGCCCGGAGAGATGCACGTGGCCGGGCCATGGTAGTTGGGCCTTTAGGGCCGGCCGTTATCTGTGTCCGTTGCCGCCGCCGAACAGAACCCGCCCCCATTTTTTCTCGGTGGCGTCGAGAACCTCTTTGCTCGACTCCGCCACTTTGGGGAAGTCCTTGATCCATTCGAACGGCCGGCAGGCGTCGATGATCGCCCGCGAGTTGAAGCCCTTCTTGCTCGGGTGGATGATCGGATCGAGCGGCCCGCTCCAGCAGCGGCGGAGGATCTCGATGTCCTCGACCGGGTCGGAGCGGCTCGACATCGCCCACATCACGTCGTCGTTGTTGCTCGGGTCGATGTCCTCGTCGACGACGATGACGTAGCGGCCGAGGTAGGCGCCCGCGTGGCACTGCGAGGCGACCAGGGCCGCCTGCCGGGCGTGGCCCGGATAGCGCTGCTTGATGGCGACGACCAGCACCAGGCGGCTGCCGCCCGAGACCGTGAGCCAGACGCCCTTGACGTCGGGCACGCCGGCCTTTTCCATCTCGCCCCAGATGAGCGCCGAGCGGAGGTACGAACGGTACCATCCCAACTCGGAAGGCGGACGCCCCGGAGGCGAGCCCAGGATGATCGGGTTGTTGCGGTGATAGACGCGCTTGATTTTGACGATCGGCTCCGGCCGCTCGTCGCTGGCGTAGTAGCCGGTCCACTCGCCGAAGGGCCCTTCGGTCCGCGGCTGGTCGAAGATCACGTCGCCTTCGATCGCTATTTCGGACGTCGCCGGAATCGGAAACCCGGTGTACTCGCCTTCGAAAACCTCGAACGGCTCGCCGCGCACGCCGCCGATGAAATCGCATTCCTGAACGCCGTAGGGCACTTCGATGCTGCCGGCGAGAAAGGTCAGCGGATCGTGGCCGAACGACATGGCGATCTTGCACGCCCGCCCGGTGCTCGAATATTTTTCCCGCTGGATGCGCCCGTGCTTGCCGGGCGAGATGTAAAACCCGACGGTGTCCTTGTCGTGGATCATGACGCGGTAGGTGCCGTAGTTGACCCAGTTCTCGTCCGGGTCCTTGGTGATGTCGATGCTGCCGGTGCCGATGTAGCGGCCGCCGTCGTGCTCGTGCCATTTGGGCGTGGGGAACTTGAGGATGTCGACATCGCCGTCGCGCTGGATGTTTTCCATCACGGGCGCGTCCTTGACGACTTTGGCCGGGATCGGGTGAATGTCCTTGTAGCGCTGGCGCCAGTTGCGGACGAAGTCCATCTTGCTCTCGCCGGGAGGAATGTTGAGCGTCATGGCGAGGCGCTTGCGCGAGCTGAGCGAGTTGGACAGGACCCGGTAGCCCTTCGGAAAGCCCTTGATGTCGTCGAACAGCACCGCCGGACCGTCTTCCTTGTGGTGCACCAGCTCGGTGACGGCGCCGATCTCGAGGTTCCAGTCGCACCCGG
>DASWFA010000280.1:0-15450 GCA_036394475.1 Binatia bacterium | reverse complement strand
GTCTCGTCGCCCTGCGACTCGGCGAGCCGGAGCGCTTCTTCTCTGGCCGGCGTTTTGCCGTCGAGGAACTCTTTTAGCGCGCGCTCTGCCATCACTGCCTGAATAGCCGATAAGTCCGTTTAGATCAACCAGTTGCGGCCTAAACCGGGTCCTTTGACACGGCCGGAAAGAGCGACTATGGTTTCTCCGGTAGCGGGGGAACTTATGGCGGCAAAGCTGAACGAGGTTCTGGTCATCGACGCCGACGGCCACGTCAACGAAGGCGACGTCGATCTGAAGCCCTACCTGGCGGAAAAGTGGCGCGCCCAGGCGCCGGTCCGGCTGCGCGACAACAAAGGCCATCCGCGCATGCTGCTCGAAGGACGCATCTGGCCGACCGCCGACGGTCCCGGCCCCGGCGTCACCGGGCCGATGACCGAGAAGGCGCAGAAAACCCGGCCCGGCATGACCGACCCGGCGGCGCGCCTGAAGGACATGGACCGCGAGGGCATCGACGTCGCGGTGCTCTTCGGCACGCAGGTGGCGCTCACCGTCAACGGCCTCATGAACGGCGAGTTCGCCGCCGCGCTCTGCCGCGCCGTCAACGAGTGGCTGCTCGAATACTGCGCGGCCGATCCCGGGAGGCTCAAGGCGGTCGGCCTGATCCCCTGCCAGCTCCCGGAGGCGGCCGTCAAAGAGCTCGAATTCCTCGCCGGCCGGGGCGCGCTCTCGGCGATGCTCCCGACCAACGTCTACGGCCGGAACATGGGCGACCCGATGTTTTTTCCGATCTACGAGGCGGCCGAGAAGATCGGCATGACGCTCAGCGTCCACCCGCAGACCGGCCACGACGGCGTCCCCGGCGTCTCGGGGGTGATGGGCGCCGGGAGCCGGCGCTTTACGAAATACGCCTACGTCCACATGACGGCGTTCCCGTTCGAGCTCATGATCGCGATGATGCACATGATCGGCGAAGGCGTCTTCGACCGCTTTCCGCGGCTTCGCGTCGCTTATATGGAGGGCGGCGCCGGCTGGCTGCCCTACTGGATGGAGCGCCTCGACGAGCACGTCGAGAAGCTCGCGCCGCACATGCCGGAGCTCAAGCGCCGCCCGAGCGAGATCATCCGGAGCGAGCAGATCGTCGTCTCCTGCGAGTCGGAGGAGACCGGCCTCGACCGGGTGCTCGACGCCGCCGGCGGCGGCACGGTCCTCTACGCGTCGGACTACTGCCACTGGGACTGCCACTTCCCCTACTCGGTCAAGGACATCGTCGACGCGGGCGATCTCGACGACGCCGAAAGGGAGCGCATCCTGTGGCGGAACGCCGCCGATTTTTTCGGCCTCAAAGACCCGCCCCCGGCGCGCGCGCTGCAGAGCGCGCGGGAGAGCTGGGAGCGGGAAAAAAGACCGGCATAGCGATGGCGAAAATCGCCGCGGCGATCGTTTTGCTGGCCTCGCTGGCGTCGGGGCGCGCCTCGGCGGCCGACGGCGCGCAGAAAATCCGCGTCGCCTTTCCCTCCCCGGCATTCTCGTACATGCCGTTTTACGTCGCGCAGGAGAAAGGGCTGCTCAAGAAAGCGGGCCTCGAATCCGAGTACATCCAGATGCGCACGGGCATTATGCCGCAGGCGGTCATCAACGGTAACATCGACTTCTTTACCTCTCCATCGACCGGCATCTCAGCGGCGGTCAGCGGTCTTCCGCTCGTGATCGTGCTCAATCTCTACAACGGGAGCCCGTGGACGCTCGTCACGAGCAAGGAGATCGCCAAGCCGCGCGACCTGGTCGGAAAAAACGTGGCGATCTCGGGCATCCGCAACTCGCCGCACTACTACCTTCTCGCCGCGCTGAAAAAATGGGAAATTCCCGAAAAAGAGGTCGGCCTCATCTCCACCGGCGGAACCGCTTCCAGCTTCGCCGCGCTGACGTCCAACCAGGTGGCAGGCGCAGTCTTGACCCCGCCCTTCGACGACAAGGCGGTCACTTTAGGTTTCAAAAAGTTTCACTTTCTCGGCGATCTCGCCGACGTCCCCTACGTCGGATTGGTGACCTCGCAAGCGGAGATGAAGAGCCGCCGCGACTTGGTGCAAAAGACGATCGCCGTCCTGCTCGAGGGCGCCGCCTGGGTGCGCGCCAATCGGGACGAATCGGTGAGAATGATCGCCGATAAGTTCAAGGTCACGCCGGGAGAGGCGGGACGCACTTATGAGACGCTCACGAGCCTGCTGACGAAAGACGGCCGCATGGATGGAAAGGTTGCGCGCGGCTATCTGGAGATTCTGCGCCAGGAGCGGCCGGTCCCGGCGGACATCGACCCGCAGAAATTTCTCGACTTTTCCCTGCTGCCGGCGGGACGATGAACGAGGACGGCGGTCGATGAAACGGGCCTCTTCCCTGCTTGTCATAGCGGCATTCTTGAGCTGGACCGCCGCGCTCGAAGCGCAGGGGAGCCGGCAGATAAAGGTCGTCGTCAATTTCACCCAGTCCGGCACTCAGGGTGAGCGGGCGCTCGGCGCGAGCGGCGGCGTGGTCGTCACCCGGCGCGGCGTCCGTCCGGACGGACGATTCGCCGCGGAAGAGCGCCGGACGACCGTGCAGCGCAGCGCGGGCGTTTTCACGCTGGTCCAGGACGGCGGGACATCGAGCCTGCTGGTGGCCACGAAGGTGCCGTACACCGAGGTCGCTTATTATCAAAACTATTTGACCGGCGCGGGCTACCTGGCGAGCCGCGTGATTTTCCAGGAGGTCGGCACCGCGCTCAAGGTAGAGGCCGACATATTGCCCGGGGATCGGGTAAGAGTGAGATTGATGCCGCGGTTGAGCTATTTCTCCGCCGAAGGCGCCGGCCTGATCGACGTCACCGAGGCGGCCGCCGAAGTTATTGTGCCGAGCGGCCGGCCGGTTTTCCTGGGCGGCGCGACGACCGGGATGCACGAGGTGACGCGCCGGCTTTTGGGCTACGACGAGCGCCAGGGACAGAGCGAGAGCTCGATCAGCGTGACGGCGATCATTCAGTAAACGCGCTCCCGCGCCCGTTCGCGGTCGATTTTTTTTCTCTTGCCAAGCTTTTCCGCATTCACTACTATCCCAGCAACCCCCCTCTGTTCGTGCCGCGCCCTGCTCTAAGAAAGGAGCCACGCCATGACGGTTTTCTCGATCAAAAAATCAACGGTTACGATGATCGCGGCTCTCGGCCTATGCCTCGCCGGGGTCGTTTTCGCGGGACCATCGGAAGCGGCCGAGGCCAAGCCCGCGCCGGCGAAGGCGGGACCGAAGCGCCACAAGCTCGCCGCCACGCTGGAGACCACGCAGTGGGGCTGGCTCGATCCCAACGAATCGCCCAAGCTCACCGTCGATTCCGGCGACATCGTATCCGTCGAGACCATGATGCATTCGCACAACAAGATCCAGCCGGGGGTGTCGATGGAGGAGATCGTCGCGCTCAGAAAGGCGAACCCCGGAGGCGGGCCCCATTCGATCACCGGCCCGATCTACGTCAACGGCGCCGAGCCGGGCGACGTGCTGGAGATCCGCATTCTGAGCATCACGCCGAAGCCCTTCGGCTTTAACTTCAACCTGCCGGGAAAAGAGTTTCCCACGATCGGCGTCCTGGCCTCGGACTACCCCGAAGGCTACGTCAAATATTTCAATCTGGACTGGAAGAACCGCCAGACCGAGTTCAAGCCCGGAATCACGCTCGATCTGAAGCCGTTTCCCGGAACGCTGGCGGTCGGGATCGACCCGAACGACCCCTCGCCGCGCAAAGGCGGGGCGAAGGAGCCGATGGCGCCGGTCTCGACGCTCAGGCCGTGGAAAAACGGCTCGAACATGGATCTCAACGAGCTTCAGGAAGGCAGCACGATTTACTTTCCGGTCTTGCTGAAGGGCGGGCTGGTGTGGACCGGAGATTCGCACTGCCGGCAGGGCAACGGCGAGGTCAATTTGACCGCGCTGGAGTGCGCCTATCGCGATATTTCCCTCCAGTTGATCGTGCGCAAGGACATGAAGCTCGAGTGGCCGCGCGCGGAGACCAAGACGCATTGGATTTTGATGGGCTTCGACGAGGACCTGAACAAAGCGATGGTCAACGCGGTCAAGGAGACGGTCGATTTCCTGGCGAATCAAAAAATGGTCCCTCTGGACCGCAGCGAGGCCTACTCTCTGGCGTCGATGGTGGCCGACTGTCGCGTGACGCAGGTGGTCGACGTGCGCAAGGGCGTCCACTGCATGGTCCCGAAATCCATTTTTGTAAAAAAGAAGTAGCGGGTGTTTCGGGCGCTGGCATTCTTCCTGCTGTGGCCCGGCGCCGCCTGGGGCGCCGCCCCGCTCAGGGCCGTCGCCACGTCGACGGATCTCAAGAGCCTGGTCGAGGCGGTGGGCGGAGATCGGGTTGAGGTGGAGAGCCTCGCCTCTCCCCTCCAGGACCCCCACGCGGTGGAAGTGAAGCCGGGCCAGCTCGCCCGGCTCAAGTCGTCCGAGCTTCTCGTCAGGATCGGTCTCGACCATGAGCCGTGGCTTCAGCGCGCGCTCATGAGCGTCAACGATCCCCGCTTCGAGCGCGGCAGCCCGAGCTATCTCGACGTCTCGAAGGGGATCGAGCTGCTTCAGGCCGAGACTCCGAGAATCCGCACCGATCAGGCGGCCCATCTCCACGGCTTCGGCAACACGCACTATTGGCTCGATCCACAGAACGGCCGGCCGATCACCGCCGCGATTCTGGAAGCGTTGGCGCGGCTGGCTCCCGCCGGCCGGCCCTATTTCGAGGCCAATCGAGGCCGCTTTCTCGACCGCTTGGAGAAGCGCCTGAAAATCTGGTCCGAGAAGACGGCGCCTTACAAGGGCGCGAAGGCCGTCGCCATCCATGAAAGCTGGCCCTACTTCGCCCGGCGCTTCGGCTTCGTTATCGTGGCCGTCGCCGAGCCGACCCCGGGCGTTCCGCCCGCGCCCGCTTATCTCGCCGAGATGATCCAAAGAATGCGCGAGGCGGGGATCCGACTGCTGCTCGCCGAGCCCTACTCCAATGCATCCCTCGTGCGGCAGGTCGCCGGGCGGAGCGGGGCGCGCGCCGTCACGCTGATCCCTTCGGTGGGCGGCGACGCGGAAGCGTCCGACTACCTGGGTTTGTTCGACTTGGATATCAAACGCTTCACGGAGGCCGCGGCGGCGCGCTAGCGCCGAATGCGAGGGGCCGTGACTTCCACGATTGAATTTTTGTGGGTTCCCTTTCTCGCCTGTCTCGTCCTTACGGGCATCCACGTGTATCTCGGCCTCCACGTCCTCGCCCGCGGCATCATCTTCGTCGACCTGGCGCTGGCTCAGATAGCCGCCCTCGGCGTCACGGTGGCGCTGCTGGCCGGCCACCCGATCCAGAGCGAGGCGGCCTACTGGTACGCGCTGGCGTTTACGGTGGGAGGAAGCCTGCTCTTCTGCGTGAGCCGCAGCCACCGGGCGGCGATTCCGCAGGAGGCGTTCATCGGCATCGTCTACGCGGTTTCCGCCGCGGCCGCCGTCCTGGTGATCGACCGGGCGCCGCAGGGGAGCGAGCACATCAAGCAGCTGCTGGTCGGCAGCATCCTGACGGTCACGCCGGCCGAGGTCGGCGCCCTGGCCGAGCTCTACGCGGTCGTGGGAATCGGCCACTGGCTCGCGCGCCGGCCGCTGCTGAAAATCTCCTTCGATCCCGGCGCGGCGGCGGCTCAGGGTCTTTGGATCCGGGCGTGGGACTTTCTCTTCTACGCCTCCTTCGGCCTGGTCGTCACCAGCTCGGTGCGCGTCGCCGGCGTCCTGCTCGTCTTCTCGTACCTGATCGTTCCCGCGGCCGCCGCCGCGCTGTTGACCCATTCCGTCGCCGGCAGGCTCGCCATCGGCTGGGGGCTCGGCTTCGCCGTCAGCGTGCTCGGCCTGATCGCATCCGCCGCGTGGGATCTTCCGACCGGCGCCGCCGTGGTCACCACTTTCGGCGCCGTCCTGGCCGCCGTCGCCCTGGGGCTCGGCGCGGCTTCCCTGGTTCGAGCGGTGAGAGACCGGGGGCCCGCCGCCCTCGCGGGCGCGGGCATGACGGCAGGCGCCGTGATCGCGCTGGCCGGCCTGCTGCTCCTTTTGTTTCCCAAGATGGACCATCCCTGGCTCGATGGGATCGAGGAGACGCTTCCGGCGGTCCGGATTATTTTCCTGGATCAGGACGAGCGGGAAACGTATCGAGAGAGCTACGAATCGGTCGCGCGCGGCCGCGCCGAGATGGCGCGGCTCCGGGCGGAGCAGCAGGAGGTCCGCTGGGGAGCGCGCGCGATGAGCGAAGCGATGCAGGAGCGCTTGAGACAGTACCTTGCCGGCCGGAGCGAGATCACCGCCGGAGAGCAGATGGCCCTCGACTATCTCCGCGGCCGCGCGCGGGAGCGCCAGCGCTTTTGGCTGGGTATACCGCTTGGCGGCGTCGGAGCGGCGGCGTTTCTGGCCCTGCTGCGCTCGAAGCGAAAACGGGCCGCCGCTGCGAACGAAGCTTGACAGGACGACGTTTCAGCCCGTAGTCTCGATGGAGCGCGGACATTTCCGCGGGAGGTATTCCTATGGCGACGCATCCTTTGATCATGGACGGCGACGGCCACGTGATGGAGAACCTGGACGAGATCGCGGCGCTCATGCCCGAGCGCTACCGGGAAAAATACGGCCAGCGGTTGTTCGACCCCTTCCCGCCGCTCGACCACCTGCACTCCTGCAACCTCCACGACCTGCCGCCCGGCGCGTTCAAAAACGTCGGCCCCGAGGGCTGGATGGAATTTTTGGAGGACGTCGGCATCCAGGCGACCGTGCTCTACACCACGCGCGGCCTCGCCTTCGGCAAAATCGTCAGCCGCGACTGGGCGATCGACCTGGCGCGCGCCTACAACGACTGGCTGTCCAGGACGTATATAAAACGAAGCCCGCGCTTTCAGGGCGTGGGCCTCATTCCGCTGCAGGAGCCCGACGCGGCCGTCGCGGAGCTCCGGCGCGCGGTGACGGAGCTCGGCATGTGCGGCGCGATGCTGCCCTCGACGGGATTTCAATTCAACCTCGGCCACAAGATGTACTGGCCGATTTACCAGGAGGCGAGCCGGCTCGGCTGCGCGCTCGGCATCCACGGCGGCGCGCACGAGAACCTCGGCATGGACGACCTGAACCCCTACGCGCCGGTGCACGCGATGGGCCACCCCTTCGGCCTGATGATCGCCTTCGCCGGCATGGTTTTCAACGGCGTCTTCGACAAGTTCCCGAACATGCGGGTCGGCTTCATGGAGGGGGGCGTCGCCTGGCTGCTCCTGTGCCTGGAGCGCTTCGACCGCTCGTACGAGACGCACATCCAGCACGATCCGCGCGGCGAGTTCTTCAAGCTCGAAAAGGGCGAGCGGGTGAGCGACTACATCATCCGCCACATCAAGGCGGGGCGGATTTTCGTCGGCTGCGAGGGCAGCGAGCCCGATCTCGCGCACGCGATCCGGCGCGTCGGCAACGGGCCGTTTATTTATTCTTCGGATTTCCCCCACGAGGTGAACAACGAGTTCTGCAAGCACGAGCTCGAAGAGGTGATGGAGAACAAGGAGCTGACCGACGCGGACAAGGCGGCGGTGCTCTACAAGAACGGCCGGCGCTTTTACAATCTGGCGCGGGAATAACCGTGCCGGCCGGAAGAGAAAAAAAATCCGCCCTGGACCGCTTTCTGGCCTTGTTCGGCGACGTGCGCGCGGGCGAGGCGCGGACGGCGGTCCTGCTGATGCTGAATCTGTTTTTTCTCCTGACCGGCTACCTCATCATCAAGACCGTCCGCGAGCCGCTGATCCTCACGAGCGGCGGCGCCGAGGTCAAGACCTACGCCTCCGCGGGACAGGCGCTGCTGTTGTTTTTGATCGTGCCCGCCTACGGCTTTCTCGCCAGCAGGATCAACCGCATCCGGCTGATCACCTGGGTGACGCTGTTTTTCATCTCCAATCTGGTCATCTTTTACGTCCTGGCCGAGCTCAGCGCGCCGATCGCGATCCCGTTTTATCTCTGGGTCGGTATTTTCAACATCTTCGTCGTGGCGCAATTCTGGTCGTTCGCCAACGACCTGTACAGCCAGGAGCAGGGCCGGCGCCTGTTCGGCATCGTCGCCTTCGGCGGCTCGCTCGGCGCCGTCGTGGGACCGAAGATCGCCGGCTGGCTGTTGAGCCCGCTCGGCGTTTTCCAGCTCCTGCTGGTGGCGGCGGCGATTCTGGGCGTCTGCATCGTGATCTCGAACGTCGTCCACGCGGGGGCGAAAGCCGGCGCCCACGCCGGGGAGAAGAACGAGCACGCCGAGACGCCGCTCGGGAAGGAAGGCGGCTTCCAGCTCGTCACCGGCCAGCGCTATCTTTCGCTCATCGCCCTGCTGGTCATCCTGCTGAACCTGGTCAACACGACCGGCGAGTACGTCCTGGGAAAAATCGTCACGAAGAACGCCGAGGAGCAATCGCTCGAGGCCGAACGGCAGGCGGCGGCCGCGGGGCGGGCCGCTCCGCTCCCGGAGCGGGAAAAAAATAAAATCAAGCGGGAGTTCATCGGCAGGTTCTACGGCGACTTCTATTTCTGGGTGAGCCTGCTCGCCGCCGCCATCCAGCTGCTGCTGGTCTCGCGCATCGTCAAATACCTGGGGCCCGCCGCCCTCTTGTGCCTCCCCTTGATCGCCCTCGGCGGCTATTCCCTCATCGCCGCGCTGCCGCTTTTGAGCTACATCCGCTGGTTCAAGGTCCTGGAGAACGCCACCAACTATTCGCTCCAGAACACGGCGCACCAGACGCTTTTTCTCCCCACCAGCCGGGAGGCCAAATACAAGGCCAAGGCGGCGATCGACACTTTCTTCGTCCGCGCCGGCGACGTCCTGTCGGCGGTGTTCGTCTTCATCGGCGCCCGGCTGGCGCTCGGCGCCGGCGGCTTCGCCCGGATCAACATCGTCATGGCGCTCGCGTGGATCGTGCTCGCGCTCGCGATCGTCCGCCTGAACCGGAAGCTCTCGCCGGGGCGCGCCGCCCCGGCGAGAGCCGCGTGAGCCGTCCGATGGATACGGCGCGGATCGGACTCATCATCCCTTCGAGCAACCGGCTGACCGAGCCGCAGTTCCACCGCTTCGCTCCCGCCGGCGTCGGAATTCACGTCACGCGGCTCCGCATGACCGGCCGGTGGCGCCGGCCGCTCGCGGAGCTAACGCCCGCGCTGGCCGAGGCGGCCGGGGCGCTCGGCGACGCCAGGCCGGGCGTCGCCGTTTTTCATTGCACCGCGAGCTCGATGGAAGCGGGCCTCGACGGCGAAAAATCCGTGTTGGAAACGGTCGCCGGCGCCGCCGGCTGTCCGGCGATCACGACCGGCCAGGCGATCGCCCAGGCGCTCGGCCATCTCGGCGTCAAAAAGCTGGTGCTGTTGAGCCCGTACGTCCAGCAGACCAACGAGCATGAGGTCGCCTACCTGCGGGAGGCGGGCTTCGACGTGATCCATGAATTGGGCCTCGGGCTCGCCGGCAGCGACGACTACATCGCGGTCGCGCCCGGGCGCTGGCGCGACCTCGCCTGGGAAAACCGCCGGCCGGAAGCCGACGGCTACCTCTTGAGCTGCACCAATACGACGATGATCGAGGCGATCGAAGCGGCGGAAGAGAGGCTCGGGAAGCCGGTCGTCACCAGCAACCAGGCGACACTCTGGGCCTGTCTAAGGGTGCTCGGTCTCGAGCAACGGGTAGCGGGATTGGGCCGGCTCTTCGAGTAGCGCTCGCATTGCATCTGCCGACGGGAGGCGCCTTGAAGGGCCGATGCATCGGACGGGGGAGATCAAGCGTAGATGTAAGAACGAGCGTACTGCAGACGTATTGCATCGGCCCGTAGAGGCGTTGACCGGCGGCCGACCGGACCTACCCTCGCGTCTCCTTGAGCCGCTCTTTCAAGCCGGTAAACCTGCGCTCGATCCGGACGTTGTTGATCGCCATCGCCACCGCCCGCTTGCTCCCGACCAGGACCACCAGATCCTTCCCGCGCGTCACGGCGGTGTAGAGGATGCTCCGGTGGAGCATGGGAAAATGGGCGGTGTGGAGCGGGATCACGACCGCGGGGTATTCGCTGCCCTGGCTTTTGTGGATGGAGGTCGCGTAGGCGAGGACGATCTCGTCGAGGTTGTCGACGTCGTACGTGACCGTCTTGCCGTCGAAGTCGACGCCGAGCTCTCCCTCTTCCGTGTCGATGCGGACGATCTTCCCGAGATCGCCGTTGAAGATTCCCTTGTCGTAGTTGTTCTTGAGCTGCATGACCCGGTCGCCCTGGCGGAACAGGGTGCCGCCGCGCTCGAGGCCCTTGCCTTCGGGGTTGAGGAGCTGCTGGAGCCGGCGGTTCAGATGGACCGTGCCCAGGAGGCCGCGATGCATCGGGCTGAGTATCTGGATGTCGTACGCGCCGTGCGAGCCCAGCCGGCGCGGGATGCGCTCTTTCACCAATTCCTGGATGACTTCGAGCGCGTCTTCCTCGCGCTCGCGGGCGATAAAGACGAAGTCGCGCTCGCGCTGGTCGGCTTCGAGCAGCAGCGGCTCGCCCTGGAGAATGCGGTGCGCGTTCTGGACGATCAGGCTCTCGCCCGCCTGGCGGAAAATACGCCGGAGCACGACGACCGGCACCGCTTTGGAATCGATCAGGTCGCGCAGCACGCTGCCGGGCCCGACCGAAGGCAGCTGATCGACGTCGCCGATCAGCACCAGGTGGCTGTGGCGGTCGATCGCTTCGAGCAGATGGTCCATCAGGGCCAGGTCGAGCATCGAGGCCTCGTCGATGATGACCACGTCGGCGTCGACCGGATTGCCCGCGTCGCGCTGGAAGCCGCCCTCGTGCGGGTTGTATTCGAGCAGGCGGTGGATCGTCCGCGCCTCCACGCCCGACAGCTCGGCCATCCGCTTGGCCGCCCGGCCGGTCGGCGCCGCCAGGGCGCAGGCGGCCTCGGAGCGCTGGAGGATTTTGAGCAGCGCGAGCAAGAGCGTCGTCTTCCCGGTCCCCGGGCCGCCGGTGATGACGAGGATTTTTTGCTTGAGCGCCTGGGCGATCGCCTCGCGCTGCTCCGGCTCCAACAAGATCGCCGAGGCGTCGGCGAATTCCTTGTCGCTTTTGAATTCCTTGAGCCGCAGGCGGGACGGGGCGGCGACCAGGCGGAGGACCGCGGCGGCGACGCGGCGCTCGGCGTCGTGGATCTCCCGCGGGTAGATCCGGTCGTCGTCGTCGTAATCGGGCGGCACGCCGCCCTTCTCCCGGACGAGCCGCCCCTGGAACACGAGCATCTCGACCGCCCGCGCGGTCGCTTCCTCGTCGACCTCCAGCAGCGCGGTGGCGTTTTTCTGCAAGGGCGCGAGCGGGACGTAGCAGTGGCCGTCGTCGGAGAATTTCTTGAGCACGTGCAGCACGCCGGCCTGGACTCTCAGCGGAAAATCGCCCCGGATGTCCAGCGTCGCGGCGATCCGGTCCGCCAGGACGAAGCCGACGCCGTAGACCTCCTCGGCCAGGCAGTAGGGATTTTCCTTGACCCGCGCGACGGTGTCGGCGCCGAAGGCGCGGTAGATCTTGAGCGCGAGCGAGCTGCCCACGCCGTGGCCCTGGAGAAACACCATGATATCCTGCATGCCGCGCTGCTCGCGCCAGGCGTGGAGGATTTTTTGCGCCCGCACCCGTCCGATGCCGGCGACCTTCAAGACCTTCTGCGGCGTCTCCGAGAGAACCTTCAAGGTATCGAGGCCGAAGGCCCCGACCAGGCGCTTGGCGTAGGTCGGGCCGATGCCTTTGATGAGCCCCGAGCCGAGATATTTTTCGATCCCGGCGAGCGTCGCCGGCTCGATCTTCTCCCAGCGCTCGGCCTGGAACTGGAGGCCGTAGCGCGGATGGACCTTCCAGCTCCCGCCGATCTTCAGCTCTTCGCCCTCGCTCACGGGAAAGATGCCGCCGACGACGGTGACCTCCTCGATCTCGTCGACCTGGAGGCGGGCGACCGTGTACGGCGCCTGGGGGTCCTGATAGGTGATCCGGGTGATCGTTCCCTGCAGCAGCGACCGGTCGCGGAGTTTGTCGTCCATGCGTCGTCCTATCCGCCCATCCTACTGTAAACCGCCGCCGCGGTGAAGGAGATTCTTGGCCGGCAATGGAGATTTGCCGGGTTTTTCGGAGCGCGCCGCCGGCTTCGGTTTCAATTGTCGAATGGGCAAAAAACCGGTATGATTCTCACCTTCTAGCCGGCCTAACCCTAAAAGGGGGCGTTTCCCATGTTTTTCGACAGCTTATGGTTCGAGATCGCTTTGATCTTCCTGCTGATCTTGATCAACGGCTTTTTCGCCGCTTCCGAGATCGCGATCATCGCCACGCGCAAGACTCGAATCGACAGCCTGCTGGAGAAGGGCGTGCGCTCGGCCGCCGCCGTCGCCCGGCTGAAGAACGATCCCGACCGCTTCCTCGCCACGGTCCAGATCGGCTGCGTTTTGATGGGCACGCTCGCTTCCGCCATCGGCGGCGCGGCCGCCATCGAGTTTTTAAAGCCGCTGATCCAGTCGCTCCCATTCGAGCTGGCCCAGGAATGGGCGGAATCGATCGCCATCGGCCTGGTGACCGTTCCCATCGCCTACTTTTCGCTGATCCTGGGCGAGCTGGTGCCCAAGTCCCTGGCGCTCCGCTATTCCGAGCAGATCGCCTTCCTGGTCGCCCGGCCGATCGAGATCTTCTCCCGGCTCACGTCTTTTTTCGTGGGGATTCTGACCGCGTCGAGCAACGCCGTGCTCCGGCTCTTCGGCGCGAAAACCGCCGGCGGCGCCGCCTTCATCTCCGAGGAGGAGGTCAAGTCGCTGATCCGCGAGGGCGCGGCCAAGGGAATCTTCAACGAGACCGAGAAAGAGCTGATCCACAGCGTCTTCGAATTCGTCGACACCCCGGTCAAGGCGGTCATGATCCCGCGCACCGAGATTCACGCCCTGGAGATCGACGCCACGTCGGAAGAGGTGCTGAAGAGCTTCGTCGACAGCGGCTTCTCCCGCATCGCGGTCTACGAGACCGAGCTGGACCACATCGTGGGCATCCTGTATTACAAGGACGTCCTGCGCGCGATTCAGGAAAAGGAGACCTTTCGCCTCCGCGAGCACCTGCACCCGCCGTTCTTCGTCCCCAGCACGCTGCCCATCAGCCAGCTCTTGAAGGACCTGCAGCGGCGGCGGATCGCGATCGCGCTCGTGGTCAACGAGTTCGGCGAGGTCGAAGGGCTGGTGACCCTGGAGGACCTGCTGGAAGAGATCGTCGGCGAGATCCGCGACGAATACGACCGCGAGGAGCGCGGGCCGGTCGAGCGGCTGGCCGACGGCTCGATGGTGATCCAGGGATCGGCCCAGTTGAAGGACTTGAAGACCGACTACGGGCTGCCCTTCGACGAGTCGCCCGACTACCTGACCCTGGCCGGCTTCGTGCTCGCCAAGCTGAACCGCATCCCGCGCGGCGGCGAAGTCGTGGAGCACAACGGCTGGCGGCTCACGATCGTCGATATGGAAGGCCGGCGGGTGGTCAAGGTGAAGCTGGAAGCAACCGAGAAGAAACCCGAAGCGCACACCAGTAGTTAATTTTGCTTGACCCCCAGCTTGGCGCGGATCGCCGGCAGCGCCTGCTCGGCGGCCTCCATGCCGCGCGCCAGGAGCTCCTTCTTCCGGGTGAAATCGATCAGACCGGCGCTGCCGAGCTTGGGCCGGATCACCACGTCGGCCTGCTTCAATCTCGCCTCGGCCCCCTGCCGCGCCGCCAGGAAAAGACTCTGGGCGATCGTGTCGAAGATATTATTCGCCTGGCCGGCCGGGGTTCCGTCGGACAGGTCCACGGCGATCACGATGTCGGCGCCGAGCCGGCGCGCCACGTCGACCGGCACGCTGTCGAGCACGCCGCCGTCGACGAGCAATCTCCCCTGATGGCTGACGGGGCCGAAGATTCCCGGGATCGCGTTCGAGGCGCGGAGCGCGCGGGCGATCGAGCCGGTCTCGAGCGCAACCGCTTCCCCCTTCTCGAGATCGGTCGCCACGGCGGCGAACGGGATGGTCAGGCGCTCGATGTCCTTGGTGGTGAACTGTTTGAGGACGAAATCTTCCAGCCGCTCGCCGCGCGCGAAGCCCTGCGTCGGAGTGATGAAATTGTAGTCGAAGAGGTCCCGCTCCTCCAGAGTCAGCGCGAGGCGCTCCAGCTCGGAGGCGCTTTTCCGGTCGGCGTAAAGCGCGCCGATGAGGCCGCCGGTATTCGCGCCGACGATCATATGGATCGGAATCTTCTGCCGGTCGAGGACGCGGATGACGCCGACGTGGGCGAAGCCGCGCGCCGCGCCGCCGCCGAGCACGAGCGCGACCTTGGGCTGCCGGGAGCCCCAGAGCGACCCGCCCGGGCGCGCGCCGCCGGGCCACAGCCCGCAGCCGGAGACGGCGAAGAGAAAGATGAAAAGGGCGGCGAGACCGCGGCGCGTCATGGAGGCCAGTCTAACAGGATTCGATTTGCCGCCGCAACGAGGGAGAGGGCGCGGGCGATCTAAACGCCGGGCTCGTTTTCGCCGTGGCCGCAGGAGACGTTTTCGGGCCACAAGAGCTCTTTGTGCGAGCCGGCGACCGCGCCGATGGTGGCGCAGATGACGACGCCGGCGATGAGGAGCGCGAAGAGCGAATCGAAGATAAAATTCCCCGTAAGGACGATCAAGAGCCCGGCGCCCACCGGAATGAGCGAGACCAGGGTGTCGCCCAGGTTGTGAACGTAGGCGAGGCGGATCGCCGCGTCTTCCCTGCCCGGCCCGCTGAGCACGCGGGCCACGCCCCAATTGCCCACGGCTCCGACGAGGCCCGCGGCGATCGGGACGATCCCCGGCACTTCCACGGGCGCCGTCAGCCGCCCGACCACGCGCCAGACGAGGAAAGCGGAGACCGCCAGGAGCCCGACGGAGTTAAATAGGTTCGCGTAGCGCAAAAGCTTCCCCGAAAGGCCGGTCCTCAAGCTGTAGGCCAGGACCAGCAGCACCAGCGCGACTTCGTCGGACAGGTTATGGACGCCGTCCATGATGAGGCTGAAGCTCTGCGCGCCGACGCCGGCGGCGATCTCGACGACGAGGACGGCGGTGTTGAGCTGCAACGCGCGGACGAGCGGTGGACGGCGATGGGCCATGGGGATCTCCTTAATTATGCGGGTTGGCGCTTTTTTCTATCGGCTGCGTCGCGGTCGGAGTGATCGCGATATCGGGAAAGCGCAGCATGGGGCTCGTCGATAAAACCGCCGGCACTATTCCAGCAGGGCCAGCAGCAGCATCAGACCGACGCCGGCTCCGATGGCCGCGAGCTGGACCAGGGACTTCGACGGCGCCACCTCCTTGTTCAGCTCGGGCACCAGATCGGACCCGGCGATATAGATGAAGCCGCCGGCCGCCAGCGGCAGCATGAAGAAAGCGAAGCGCTCGGTTCGGGAGCCGATT
>DASWFA010000279.1:0-3318 GCA_036394475.1 Binatia bacterium | reverse complement strand
CCTGGTTCGCGCACAGCGGGGAAGAGGCGAGATGGACCGCCCCCGCGGGGATGTCGAACGTGTCGCCGTGCCACTGGAAGATTTTTTCGCTCGGCCGAAAATGGGCGACCAGCGGATCGCCGCCGGCGTTTTCCGCCGGGGAGACGTCGTACCAGCCGATCTCCTTTTCCCGGTTCGGATAGACCCGGGCGCCGAGCGCCGCGGCGATCAGCTGCGCGCCCAGGCAGATGCCCAAGACCGGCAGCCCCTGCTCCAGCGCCCGCTCGATCAGGCGCATCTCCGCCGCGAGGTGGGGATACTCCGCCGTCTGATTGACGCTCATCGGCCCGCCCAGGACGACGAGGCCCTGGTAGCCCGCGAGGCTCGGCTCCGCGCCGGGATGGCGGCCGAAGTTGACGTAGCGGATGCGAAAGCCCGCGGTCTTTAAGAGCGGGTTGAGAGTCCCGAGAATCTCGTAGGGGACGTGCTGGCAGACGAGCAATCGCGGCATCGGATCTCCGCTACTCCGGCTTCTCCTTCGGCGCGCCGGTTATCTGAATCTGCGTCGAGAGATGATACTGGAGCCCTTCGATCTCGTAATCCAGCTCGCCGAAAAACGCAAGATAGCCGCTCTCCGGCGGCGCCGCTTCGCCGACGACGGCGCCGTTCGCGATCTCCACCGCCTGCGCCTTCCACACGGCCGCGCGGAAATCCTGATTCGGCGCCCGCGCGACCCACAGCCTCGCTCCCGAAGGGGCCGGCTTCGTATCAATCGTCAGGCGGAGCCTGCCGTTCGCGGTATCGTGCCGCCAGCTGAGGCGCGGCATCGGCTTGCCGCTCGACTGATGGCGCACGAACGCCGCCAGGCCGTCGAGCATATAGGCGAATCTTTCCGAGCGCGGGCTCAACAGATCGTGGCCGGCGTTGGGCGCGTAGAGCACCCATTTGTCGCCCGGGAGCTGCTTCCAGTACGCGTTGAGCGCGTCGGTCACCCAGTAGAAATCGTTGCTCCCGTTGACGATCAGCTTGGGTAGCCCGAGCTTGTCGCGATAGCTCCAGGGGTCGACCATGGCGAGGAGGCGCTCGCCTTCGGGCGTCCCGGGGATCGGCAGCAGCCCGCGCTTGACGTAGGGCGCGAGCCGCTCGCTGTAGGCGCCGAAGGCCTCGAGCTGGCGCGGCATCTGCTCGCGCATGTTGAGCGTGTCGATCACCATGGGCGCGATCGCGCCGACCCGCCGGTCCGCCGCGGCCGCGAGCCAGGTCGTCCAGCCGCGCTTGGACGCTCCGGACACGACGAAGCGCTCGGCCGGCGCCTTCCACTCCGCTTTGCCGAACGCCTGCAGCGCGTCCATCGCCTTGACGACGCTCTTCACCATGGGGAAAAGCAGCGGCCAGCTCTCGTCTTTCGTCTTCAGGTAGCGGACGAAGGTCTCGGCGACGAGGTCGTCCTCGCGTAATTTTTCTTCGAACAGCGGCTGGTTCGGTATTTGAAAGAGAAAAGCGACCGGCGCGCCGATCTTCCGCGCGAGCTCCAGGCCCAGCAAGGCATGCGCCGGAGTCGCCGACCCGCCGGTGACCCAGAGGAGCATGGTCGCGCTCGGCGCGGCGCCGCGCGGCTGATAAATCTCAAGCTGATGCTCCCAGGTAATTCCCTGCCAGGTCTGCGAGACGAGACGGAGATCGTAAACCCGGTCGCCGGCCAGATCGATCTTATTCGTTATCTTCCAGGCGAACGCGGGCTCGGGCCTGCCGACGTACTCTTCCAAGCCGGCGCGGCTCAGGGACGGAGCGAACAACAATAAAAAAAGGGCGAGAACGATAAAGCGCTTTCGCGAGGGCATGAGGCTTATTGTGTATGACCGGGGCGGCTTGTGCAATGGCGGGTCAAGAATCGGCTGTCGGCTCTGATTCGCTTTCGAGCCGTACGCGGCGCTTTAGATGACTCAGCTAATTTCTTTGACGCGAGTGCGAAGCCACTTAGTGAGTTCACCGCGGCCTAGATTGCCGGACGCGATTTTGAAAACGAGTTCCTCTTGCTCATCCACGGAAGCGTCGATTTCAAATCCGTTCAGCACGAGAAAGGTTTCCATTGCGGCATGGCCAATGCGTTTGTTGCCGTCGATAAAAGGATGGTTTTGAATTAGGCCAAATCCCAGCGCCGAGGCTTTTTCTACCACCGTGGGGTAAAGATCGGCGCCGGCGAACGTCATTCGCGGCTGGGCTAGAGCCGCTTCGAGAGCATGAAAATCCCGAATGCCAAAAGCTCCGCCGCTTTGTTCTATAATTCTACGATAGAGTTCCAGGGCTTCGTGAAGAGCTAGATATCGCACTAAGCCAATCGGCGGTAAAGTTCGGAGTTTTTGTCAAGGACGTGTTGGGCAGCTTTCTGGAAAGCCTCTTCGGGGCGGGCGAGGAGTTCTTCAATACTCACCCGCACAAGGTCTTCGGGGGTTATTTTGAAACGGGCGGCAATCTCTTGGAGTTTTAAAAGCCGGTCATCCGGAATGGTGATCGTTATCGTGTTCATAACGGCCTCCGACATACCAAGGGTACCATTGGAATCGGAAGAAAGCCACCAACACCTATCCGACGATCTTATAATCCCCTCCCAGATAGCTCCGGCATAGTGCCTGATAAGTCGACGAGCCCATCTTGATCCAATTCAACGCCTCGCCGCCGATCTCTTTTTTTACTTTCGCCGGGGTGCCGGCGGCGAGCACGTGGGGCGGGATTTTGGTGTGCGGCACGACGACGCTGCCGGCGGCGATGAGCGACTCCTCGCCGATCTCGGTGTTCTCCAGGATCGTCGCGTTCATGCCGATGATCGCGCCGCGCCGGATGACGCAGCCTTCCATGATCGCGCCGTGGCCCACGGTGACGTCGTCCTCGATGATCGTCGGCGCCTCGCCCTGGTGGATCACGCAGTTGTCCTGCACGCTGGTGCGCGCCCCGATCACGATGGGATAGGCGTTCTGGTCCGAGCGCAGCACCGCGCCGAACCAGATGCTCGAATCCTCCCCCACGGTCACGTCGCCGATCAGGACCGCGGTCGGGGCGATGAACGCCCTGGGGGAGATGGTCGGCCTGCGGCCTTTGTATTCGATGATCATGGGGGCTCACCTCCGGGTCGATTTCGCTTCAAAGCTAGTGGAAGGCGGGGGAGAAATCAATCTTCGAGCGCGAAGGCCGCCGCGGCGGCGGCGACGATCCGCTCGCCGATGGCGAGCGAGGCGGTGGCGCCGGGGGACGGCGCGTTCAGCACGTGGATCGCGCCCGCGCTCTGCCGGATGACGAAATCGTCGAGCAGGGCGCCGCCGGACGAGACCGCCTGCGCCCCCA
>DASWFA010000278.1:0-8119 GCA_036394475.1 Binatia bacterium | reverse complement strand
CCAGGCCGAGCGTCAGCGAGGGAAAGAAAGCGGCGCGCGCGGAGCCGATGTCGGCGTTGGCGGCGCGGAGCCCCGCCTCGGCGCTCTCGATGTCGGGCCGGGCGGTCAAAAGCTCGGCCGGCGGCGTCAGGTTCACCTCCGGCATCTTGAGCGCGGCGAATTCGGTGTTGGGCGCGGTGAATTTTTGCGGCGCGACGCCGAGCAGGACGGCGAGCGCGTTGAGAGTCGTCGTGCGCTGCTGGTTCAGCGCCGCGAGCGCCGCCTGGAGGCCGTTGACCTCCACTCTCTGCTGCGACACCTCGAGGCCGGAGACGGCGCCCTCTTTAAAGCGCGCCTCGATGATCCGGAGAATTTCCTGGTCGCTCTTCAAGTTGTTCGCGGCGATCTCGATGCGGTCGTTGAAGCCCAGGATCTGGGTATAAAAATTGGTCGCGTCCGCGGTCACGACCAGCCGGAGCGCCTCGCGGTCGTAGCGGCTCGCGTCGGCGCGGTAGGTCCCCGCCTTCGCCTGGTTGCGATTCTTGCCCCACAGGTCGATCTCCCCGCTGATGCTGAGAGCGCCCGAGGCCGCGTTGGTGTTCTGCGGCTGCTGGTAGGTGCGCGAGGCCGCGCCGCTGGCGTTGACCGACGGATAGAGCGGCGCGGCGGCGACTTTCGCGAGAGCGCGCGCCTCGTCGATGCGGTGAAGCGCGGCCTGCAAATCGAGGTTCCGGGCCAGGGCGGCGTCGATCAGGCGGTCGAGCTCCGCGCTCCCGAGCGCTTTCCAGAAGGGGAGGTCGGGCTGTCCGGCTCGCATGGCTCCGCTCCCCGCGCTCCAGCCGTCGGGGATGTCCATTTTGGGCCGTGCGAACTGCGGCGCCAGGCTGCACGCCGACAGAGCGAGAGACAGGACGACCGCGGCGAGGGAAAAATATTTACGCATAAATGTCACTCCGAAGCCAGGGCCACCACCGGGTCCAGGCGCGCCGCCTTGCGCGCCGGGAGGTAGCCGAACACGATGCCGGTGGCGAAGGCGCAGGCGAAGGCGAGCACCGCCGGGGTGACCGAAAAGATCACCGCCATGCCGCTGGCGCGCAGCGCGAAGCCGGCGCCGACGCCCAGGAGAATGCCGAGCACGCCGCCGGCGGCGCACACGACCGCCGCCTCGATGTTGAACTGGAGCAGGATGTCGAGCATGCGCGCGCCGGTGGCCATGCGGATGCCGATCTCGCGCGTGCGCTCGACGACGCTGACGAGCATGATGTTCATCACGCCGATGCCGCCGACGAGCAGCGAGATCGCCGCCACGGTGCCGAGTAACAGCGTGAAGGTGTCCTGCGTCTCCATCGCCGCCTGGAGGATCGACGCCATGTTGCGCACGCTGAAGTCTTCGGTCCGGTGGCGCGCCTTGAGCAGCGTCTCGACGCGCTCCTGGGTCGCGTCGATGTCCGTGGCGTCGGCGACCTTGACCGTGATGCTGCCGAGATAATTCTTGCCGAACAGCCGTATCAGGCCCGTGTTGATCGGCACGAAAATCACGTCGTCCTGATCGCTGCCGTTCGGCGAAGCGCCTTTTTCCGCCATCACGCCGATCACGAGAAACGGCACGTTCTTGATCAGCACGTATTTGCCGACCGGGCCGCCGCCGGGAAAGAGGGTCTTCGCCACGGTGCGGCCGAGCACGACGACGGGGGCGTAGTGCTTCATGTCCTCGGCGTCGAAGAACTGGCCTTCGGCGACCTTCCACTCGCGGGCGGCGGGGAAGTCCTCGCCCGTGCCCTGCGCCATGGTCTGGTAGTCGATGCTGCCGTAGCGCACGGTGATCCGGCTGCTGCGCTCGGCGAGGGCGGTTTCGATATTGGGCAGGGCCTTGATCGCCGCGGCGTCGTCGGGCACCAGCGTGACGATGTCGCCGGCGTTGCGGATGCCGGCCGCGCCGGGACGGATCAGCATCAGGTTGGTGCCGAACGAGCTGATGCGGTCCAGCACTTTCTGCCGGCTGCCTTCGCCCACGGCGAGCATGGCGACGACCGCGGCGACGCCGATGATGATGCCGAGGAGCGTCAGCATCGTGCGGAAAAGATTCACCTGCAGCGAGCGCCACGCGGTCACCAGAGCCTCCTCAAGGCTGGCGCCGAGGCGCGCGCCGCCGGCGTAGTCGTTCGGCTCCGGCGTCCGCTCCGGGGCGGCTCGCCGCGCCGCGCCGCTGTCCGAGACGATCCGGCCGTCTTCGATATGGACGATCCGGCCGGCGTGCGCGGCGACGTTTTCGGCGTGGGTGATCAGGATGACGGTCCGCCCCTCGGCGTTGAGTTCCTCCAGCAGCGCCAGGACCTCCGCGCCGCTCTTGCTGTCGAGCGCGCCGGTGGGCTCGTCCGCCAGGATCACCGGCGGGTCGTTGACGAGAGCGCGCGCGATCGCGACGCGCTGCTGCTGTCCGCCGGAAAGCTCGGCGGGGCGGTGGCCGGCCCGGTCGCCGAGGCCGAGGCGCTCGAGCAGCGCCCGGGCGTGCGCCGCCCGCTTGTATTTGGCGAGCCCGGCGTAAACCGACGGGATCTCGACGTTCTCGCCCGCGGTCGCGGTGGCGAGCAGGTTGTAGCGCTGGAAGACGAAGCCGAAGGTTTCGCTCCGGAGCGCCGCCAGCTCGTCGGGCGCGAGATGCGCCGCCTCCCGGCCGAGCACGCGGTAGCTCCCGGAAGTCGGGCGGTCCAGGCAGCCCAGGATGTTCATCAGCGTCGATTTGCCCGAGCCCGACTGGCCCATGATCGCGACGAACTCGCCGCGCCCGACGTTAAGCGAGACGCCGTCGAGCGCGCGCACGACCTCGCCGCCGGTGGCGTAGTGTTTATGGACGTCGATCAGCTCCAGGATGATTTCGCCGGTTTCGTGCATCGACGTCTTTGTGGCCGTCATAGCTGGGGCCCCCGGTTGAAGCCGGGCGCGTTGTTGCGCCGGGCGCCGGCCTGGGCCGCCGGCTGGGCGCCCTCCTGCCGCGGGAGCAGGATGCGCTCGCCGGGAGCGAGGCCGTCGGCCACCTCGGCCTCGGTGCGCGTGGTAAGGCCGACGTGGACGAGCCGCTCTTCGCGTCCCGCGTCGGCCGCGACCGTCACGCGGTAGGCTTTGCCCTTGTCGTTGTCCGCTTCGGGCGCCCGGCGCGTCAGCGCCTCGGCCGGAATCATCGTCGCGTTGTCGGCCCTGCCCAGGACGAAAAAGACCTGCGTCGTGCTGCCGGTCATGAGCCGGCGGCCTTCGTTTTTCACGTCGATCAGCACGTCGTAGAGCACGACTTCGTTGACGATCTCGGGCGCGGGCTGGATCTGCCGCACCTTGCCCTGCCAGCGCCGCTCGCCTCCGAGCGTGGTGAAATAGGCCGGCATGCCTTCCTTCAGCCGCGGCACGTCCGCCTCCGCCACCTGCGCGCGCACCGTCATCAGGTCGAGGTTGGCGACCTGGAGAATCACGGGCGCGCTCTGGTTGGCGTTGAGCGTCTGGCCTTCGCGGGCCGGCATGGTCGTCACCGTCCCCGCCATCGGGGCGTAGATCTTGGTGTATCCCAGGTTGGTGCGAATGCCTTTCAGATTGGACTCGGTCTCTTGAATCTGCGCCGCGAGAGACTTCACCTGGGCCTCGGCCACCGCCGCCTGCGACTCGGTCTCCTGCAGGGCCTGGCGGCTCACGGCGTTGGCGGCGATCAGGTTCTGGTTGCGCTTCAGGTTCTGCTCGGCCAGCACCGCCGCGGCCTTCTGCTGGTCGAGCTGCGCTCTGAGGCTGTTGAGATGGGCCTCGCTCGCCTCGACCTGGGACTCGTAGACGCGCGGGTCGATCTCGGCGACGAGCTGGCCTTTGGTTACGGCGTCGCCGATCTCGACGGAGATTTTCTTGAGCTGCCCGGACACTTGCGTGCCCACGTCGACGTATTGCTTCGCCTCCAGCTTGCCCTGCGCCGTGACGACCTCCTCGATCGTGCCGCGCGTCACCGCCACGGAGCGGAACCTGTTTTTGTCGGCGTTTTGCGCCGAGCCGGCGTACCAGTACCAGCCGCCGGCGAGCGTGACCAGAAGAGCGGCGAGGCCGATAAGGGCTTTTTGCTTTCTGAGGTTTAGATTTGTGGGCTTTAAATAAGAGCTCCATTCCATGGATGGTGTTCTCATGCACATTGATACGACCCGCGGGGGGATAGTCTCCGGCCGCGGCGGCGGCCAAAAAAAAGCGCCGGTTTTCCGGCGCTTTAAGGGGCTCAGGTTAAAATTAATCGGCCGGCGCGGTCACGCCGGCGGGCCGGGCGGCGGGCGCTTGAAGACCTCGGCGACGGCTTTCCGCTGGTCGGGCGGCAGGCCCTTGACGATCTCCTTGAAGTTGTCCGACATGCGCTTGAACATCGCGCGGCGCAATTCCGAAATTTTATCCACCTGGCGGTCGTAGGCGGCCTCGTCGAAAGGCTCGGCGGCGACGACCCGGAGCGCCCCTTCCCGCGCCCGCCTGATTTCCGCGACGCCGGGCTCGTCGGACTTGCCGGCCTGTGTCATATTTTCGCGCAGCCGGGTTCGCGCCGGCTCCGGCAGCTTTTCGATATCCGTCTTGAAGCGGTCGCGAAAGGACGGCCGTCCCTCGAAGCGGCGCGGCAGCGCGCCGAGAACGACGCCGAGCAGAAGGACGTTGGCGATGAGCGAGACGAGAAAAACGGTTTTGAATGTCCGGTTCATAAAGTATCCTCGTCGGCATAGAGAAAGCTTTGCGCGCTGACGGAGCTCGCCGCGCTTGCATTGTCCGCGGCGGTGTTATCGAGCGGACTATTGAAGCCGAGCAGGAATCCCAGCAACAGCGTCCCGGCCAGGACATAAGCCGGCCGGGGCAGGTGGAACTCGGCGAACAGGCGCCGCACCGCCTGCCCGAGCGGCAGCGCCTGGCTTTGGGGAATGGCTTGAGCCTTTGAGATGATCCGCTCCGCCAGGTCCGGGCTCACCGGCTCGAGCGGGCGCGCGCGCAGCATCTTTTCGATTTTGTCGTCTATCTCGGTCATAAAATCCTCAATCTCCCAGGCGCTCTTTCAGCGTCGCCTTGGCGCGCATGAGGAGCGACTGCAAGGCCTTCAGGTTCACCCCCATCACCGCCGCGGCTTCCTGATTGCTGAGCCCCTCGGCGAAGCAGAGATTGAGCGCCGTGCGCTGCCGCTCGGGCAGCGCGTCGATCTCTCTTTCCAGCAGGCGCTGCTCCTCGGCGCGCGCGGCCGCCTCGTCCGGTTCCTCGCGCGGGTCGGGGAGCGGCATCTCTTCGGGCAGGGGCTGCGGGCGCTTTTTCTTCCGCCAATCGAGGCAGAGGTTGACCACGACCCGGTAAAACCAGGTGGTGAACTTGGCGCCGCGCTCCGGCTGCCATCGGCCGGGGTCCTCCCAGAGCTTTAGAAAGGCGTCCTGCACGATGTCCTCTGCCGTCTCCCGTTGCCGGACATAGCGATAGGCGAGTCTATAGAAGCGTTCGCTGTGCCGCCGCACGAGCACGCCGAAGGCATGGTGGCTGCCCGTCTGAACGAGCGCGAGCAGCTCGGCCTCGTCCTTGTCAGGCCAGTCCGCCGCCATGGGGGTGCAGGTTCATAGTCTCGGCGTCCATTCGATTTTGTCGATTGTGTGATCATACACGATTCGCCCGCGCCCTTACAGCCGCTGTCCCGCCCGCGGGCCCTTGGTTCAGAGGTTTCAACTGTTGATACGACCGGGGAGAGAAAAGTATGCGCCTTCGCTCGCGAAAGCCTTAAAAGGGGGCCAACTCGACGGGACTCTGCGATCGGCGCGAGGTCGAATAGCCGGCAGGAAAAAATGGAGCCACTCCACCGGAGTCGAACCGGCGATCTACTGAATACGATTCAGTCGCTCTGCCAATCTTGAGCTAGAGTGGCGCATATCCATCCATACTACCAACCTGCGAGGCCGAGACTATAAGGGATTTACCCCATTTGCCCTTGAGGAAATTCCTTAAGGCGGCTTCAAAGCGCCCCCCGGTCTGGACTTATGCGCCGGGTTGGGCTAAGAAAATTTAAGCGAGTTGGCTGTAAGAAAGGAGTCAAACCATGTTGGCTTTACTTGTTGCAGTCATTTTCGGCGCGGCGATCGGCTACTTCGCCACGCAAAATACCATCCCCGTGACGATCCGGCTGGCGGACTATGCGATCGAGGAAGTGCCGCTGTACCTGGTCATCATCGGGTCGCTGCTCGCCGGGCTCCTGATCGCCTGGATTCTCTACATCGCCCGGTCGGTGTCTTCGTCGATCGCCATCCACGGAAAAGACACCGAAGTGCGGAAAGCCCGGCAGACAGCCGCGGACCTCGAACACCGCGTCCAGGAGCTCGAAGTGGAAAACGCGCGCCTCAAAACGAGGTTCCCGACCTACGATGAGCCCGTTTCCTGACCCGCTCGCCTAATGCCGACCAGACCCCTGTTCGTCTCCGAAACGCGGCCGCCCGGGCCGCGGGCGAGCCGGCGGCGCGCCCGTCTTTTCCCGCCCAGGCAAAAATGACTCCCGAGATTCACGTCATCCCGGGAAAGCTGCCGCCGTTCTGGGACCGCAGCGTGCTGTTTTTTTGCAACCTGCACTCGATCTTCTATGACAACGACGCGGAGGCGGCCGAGCTCATCCAGCAGATTGCCGGCTCCCGCTCCTACGGCGGCAGGGTGGTCTCGATTCTGAACCTGCTGTTTCACCGCGGCCCGAACAAGATCCTGCTCGAGGCGGCGCCCGAGCCCAACCTGATGGACTATCTTTCCGGCGATTTGCAGCTTTCGCTGCCGGCCGTCGACGTGCTGGACCGGCGCGGCTATCAGGACCTCGCGGCCAAGCTCAAAGACGGGGCCCAAACCGATCCGGCGCAAAACGACCCGTCCCAAAAGGATCCGTCTATTGACGGGCTGAAAAAACATCCGGCGGCGTGGATCGACGGCTACGTCACCGATGCCAATCTCGTCCGGGTCGCCGCCGGCTTGAATAAAAAGACGGTGAGCCCGCTCTCGGGCAGCAAGAACGGCAACAACAAGTACCTGCTCTATCTCTATCAGGTGGAGCGGGGGCTGCCGGTCTTCGACACGCTCACGGCCGCGAGCCCCGCCGAGGTGCCCTCGCGCCTCGCCCGCCTGAGCGAGATGGGCTACCGCAGGGCGGTGGTGAAAGCGCAGATCGGCGCCTCGGGCTACGGCATGATCAAACTGGAAACCGGCAGGTTCCGGCCCGAAAGCGTGCCGGAGTATCTTTTTTTCGAAGGCCCCTGCATGGTCCAGGGCTGGCTCGACGAGCAGACGCCCGGGGTCGAGCGCATCGGCTCGCCCAGCGTGCAGATGTTCTTGAACGACGGGGGCGTCTACCTCTTCGACTGGACCGAGCAGATCTTGAGCGACGAAAGCGTCCACGAGGGCAACATGTCGCCGCCGCCGTATAGCGCGGCCCATCCGGAGCTGGAAGAAGAAGTGTTCCGCCAGGCCGCGAGCGCCGGAGAATGGCTCCACGCGCGCGGCTACCGCGGCACGGCGAGCGCGGATTTTTTGGTGGTCCGTAAAAACGGCGCGATGCAAACGATCATCTGCGAGATCAACGCGCGGGTTACCGGCGCGACCTATCCGGCCGTGCTGGCGCGCCACTTCATGCCCGGCGCGTACTGGAACATGCGGAACATCCAGTTCCGCAAGGCGCTCGACGGCGCCCAGCTCCTCTCGCTCATGGACCGGGCGGGCGAGCTGTACCATCCGGGCCGGGAAAAGGGGATCCTCCCTTTCAACTTCAACACCGGCGAGGACGGGAAGGTGACCAAGGGGCAGTTCCTCTGCCTGGGAAAAAATCACCGGGTGTGCGACGGCCTGCTGACGCAAGCCTGGACCGAGCTGCCGGTGGAGTGGGGCTATGACCGGGACTAGCGACGCAAGCGAAATTTTGCGCGACCGGCTGATCGAGCTGACGCGCGATCTCATTCTCATCCCGAGCACGCGCGACCGTCCGGAGGACATCGACCGCGCGATCGAGTTCGTCGTCAACCACGTCGAGCTGCCGAAGGCGGTCGCGGTGCGCCGCTACCGCGAGGCGGGAAGCCCCTCGGTCGTCATCCTGCCGCTCGGCATCGAGGCGCCGGAGGTCATGCTCTTCGCCCATCTCGACGTCGTC
>DASWFA010000277.1:0-1777 GCA_036394475.1 Binatia bacterium | reverse complement strand
GATCCGCAAAGTGCGGGCCCCGTCCCAAATACTGGCTTGAAATGTTTTCCCGGGAGAACCACGGCCCAGCTCTTCGCGCAGGCGCGTCAACAGGCGATGCGGGTCAATCTCGCCCGCCTGTGGATGCACGCGAAGCGTGAGCCGCGTGATCCCGTGCTCGTCTTCCTCTTCAACGAGCTGGTAGTCGCCGGGCCCGCCGCCGAATTCTCGAGGTAGACTTTGCTCGAAAAAATCGTGGAGATCGCCGTAGAAATAATTCATTCCCTCGCTCGTAAGCTTTTCGTAGCTCCGGATGCGGCCGAGGTGGAGCCGAAGGCCGGCCGCCTCCAGGGCGCAGCCGCAGGCTCGTTCTTCCAAAACGCCGTAGTCCCCATTGGCCAGGTTCAGCAGCATCAGATTGGCGCGCGGATGCACCGTCGTGAAAAGAAGCGGCTGCACGGCCGCCTTGGCCGCGTCGAGCGGCGCCGGATGGAGCACCGCGGTCTCGAGATTCTGATTGATGTGGACGTCATCCGAACAGAACGGGTTCGCGCAGCCGTAGCCCACGAGCCCCGCTTCGGTAAACGAATAGATCGGGACGGCCTGAGCCCCGGCCCGCGCGATCGCTTCGCGCTTGGCCTCCGTGAAGGGCTCGCCGCTCACGATAAATTTCGTGCCGTCCAGAGAAATCCCCATGCCTGCGGCGGTCCGGACGATCCGCACGGCATTGCTTCCGGCGGTTTTAATACAGCAATTTCGGCTGCGGGCTCTTTCCTCCGCCACCCAATCGACGATCCGCCTGAGGTCGTCGATCGGCACATATTCCGGCGCGGGAAATCCCGGACCATAACGCTTTGCCATGAAGACGATCAAATAGGTCGCCAGGACATGATGGACGGTCTCCAGCCGGCTTCCCTTCGGTAAATCACGGACATACCAGCGGTCGCTCGCGATTCCAAGCCGCGCCTGTTGGAGCAGGTTATTGATGCCCCCGCTCGCCGGCAGGATGCCGTCATAGGTGGCATGAGCGTAAGAAAATAGACCGTGCGCCGAGAAAAAAGGCGCCCGCGCCAGCGCCACCTGGGCTTGCCAGTCGAGGGAGACGATCGCGCGGACCGGCCGGCCCGTCGTGCCGCCGCTCTCGACCCCGAAGCCCGGCGCGGACCCGGAGCCCTTGAGGTCCGCCGGCGAGACTCGAAACGACTCTCCGCCTCGAATGACCGGCGTCTTGCCGCGATACTCGTCCGCCGTGAGATAGACGCCCGCCGCCGCCAGGCGCGCGAGCGCCGCCTCCAGCCCATCGGCGAGGACCCGTGAGCGCAGATCGGCAAACTCGCACCCGGCGAGCTTCAGCAGCCGGAGGTACGGGCTCGCCGGATCGGCGTAGATCCGCGTGCGCGCCAGTTCGAGAAAGGTCTCGCCGCGCCGCTCGACCCCTTTTTTAATCTCTTCTTCCGCCCGGGCGAGGGTGATCCGGTCGCAGAAAAACGCCGGCAGCGCCCGCGCCAGCCGGACCATGCCGCCGAGGCCGTTTTTGATCTTCGAGAAGGATTCCACCATTGGGTTTATTTTAAGCGCCGCCGCTACTCCGATCTCTTTTGTATCTGGAGCGGCAGGATCTTCCCCCGGGCGCTGGCGAAAGGCGCCTCCCGGCTGATGCGGAGCGTCCCCGCATTCTCCCAAACCCCGGACTGGAACGCGTTGGCCCACGAGCCGGACGCCAACTCCCCGCCAAACCGCGCCAGGAGCTTCTGCTGGTCCAGCGCCCCGACATGGGGATCGACCCGCAGGGTCAGCC
>DASWFA010000276.1:0-3745 GCA_036394475.1 Binatia bacterium | reverse complement strand
CAATTTCGGCCCTCGGGGCCTGCCCTCAGCGGGAGCCGATGGGCCTTTGCTTCCATGCGACAAGTTACTGTTGGCTCCGCCTTTATATTGGGGAATCGTCGGTGTCGGACGTCTTCCCGCTTCGGCGCAGGCCCCTTCGGGCCGAAGAAGTCCGGCATTGCGAGCTCGGCGGGCCTGAATCTAGTTATGATGAAAGGAGGACGATACGATGGCCGCCATGCCTGACCATACGATTCTGGCCCGGACGATGTCCGATACCGTCGAGACCGACATCCGGCGCGTCCACACGATCGCCAACGAGGTCCTGCCGCGCTACAAAAAGCCGCCGCTCTCGTTCGAGGCGCTCCGGAAAGTCGCCGACGGCCCGTTCGACCTGTTCCTGATTCCGCTCGTTTTCGAGAGCGAGTACAAAAACGATCCGTCGATTGTTTTCAACGAGGCCAAAAGGGTGGAGATCCGAAAGCACGCGCTGGAGATCGCCGCCAGGCACGGCTTCGACACGACGCAGCCGGATTTCGTGCCGGGCGTCGAAGAGTCGCTTCGCGCGGCCCGCGACGCCGGGCTCACGAACGTTCTCCTCACCACCGGAGGGCGGCGCTTCAAGCACGAGGCGATGGAGAAGCGGGGGCTCGGAAAATACTTCGCCGAGATCGTCGACCGGGAAGAGACTTACTTTAGAAAAGAGCAGGGCATCTATCATCTGTTCCGCCAGGGGAAAGACAAATTTCTCCGCGTCGTGCTGCTTTCCGGCACCGCGACCTACATCCGCGCCGGCAACAACTTGGAGAACGTGGCGGTCGCGGGGAAAAAGCTCGAGGTCTTCACCGTCGCGCTCGCCACCGACTGCTCGTACAACGACGAAGAGACGCTCCGCGCGGCGAAGCCCAAGATGCTGATCCGCGATCTCGGCGAGCTCGCGCCGGGACTCAAGGACCGCGGCCTGATACCGGCGTCGGCGGCATGAAATAGCTTTTTATGGACCAAGCCGAAACCCAAGCCCCAGCTCTGACGCTACCGGCCGTTTCCTGGACCACGCTCGCGACGACTGCCGCGGCGCACATGACCGAGCATCTCTACATCGGGATCGTCACGGTGGCGCTGCCGGTGATCGCGGCGTCGATGGGCTTCAACATGGCCCAGGCCGGCTCGCTCGTCTCCACGCGCTATCTCGTGGCCGGGCTCACCAATCTCCCTTCGGGGTTCGTGGCCGACAGGACCCGGCGGCGGAGCACCTTGCTGGGTATCTGCCTGGTGAGTCTCGGCCTCGGGAGCCTGCTCATGAGCTTTGCCCCGGGCTTCTGGCCGCTGCTCATCTTCATGGGAATAAGCGGCCTCGGCACCGGAGGCTTTCACCCGCAGTCGATCGCGATCCTCTCCTCCGCCTACCGCGAGCGGCGCGGCTTCGCGCTCGGAATCCACGACAGCGCGGCCAATTTAGGCGAGATCGTCGCGCCGCTCACCATCGGCGCGCTGCTCACCTTCACCGATTGGCGGACGACGCTACAGATATGGGCGATCCCCGGGCTCCTCGTCGGCATCTCGTACGCCTTGTTTTTTCCCGAGACGACTCATGCGGAGCATCATGCCGGGGGCGCGAAGCGGTCGCTCTGGGAAGACGTGGTCAAAAACCCGGCCGTGCTCACGATGTTCTTCGTCTCGGTCTTCCGGACGCTCGGTCAGAGCGCGACGACGGTCTTTTTGCCGCTCTATCTGACGATCCACCTGAAGCTTCCCGTCGCCACCATGGGTTTTTATATCTCGACCCTGTTTTTCTTCGCCGGCGTCTCGCCGACGTTCTCCGGCTGGGCGGCCGACCGGATCGGCCGCATTCCTCTCATCGTCATCGGCTCGGCGCTCGCGGCGGGCTCGATCGTGCTCATCCCGCATCTCTCTCCGGGCATTCCGCTCGGCATCGGCTGCGCGCTGGTCGGCGGGCTCTTGTGGGCGCTCCGCCCGGTGATCTTCGCCGCCGCGATGGAAGTCGCGCCGCCGGAAATGGCGGGCACCACGGTGGGATTTCTCTACAGCGGCAACATGGGTCTGTCGTTTCTGGCGCCGCTCTCGGCGGGGCTCATCGCCGACGCCTACGGTCTTCCTGCGGCGCTCACCTACACCGCGATTTTTCCCCTGCTCGCCTCGATCGTGCCGCTGGGGCTGCTGAGAAAAAGGGCCGCCGCTTAGAGCATGCCCTTGTCGCTGAAGCTGTAATAGCGTCCCTGGCCGATCACGACGTGATCGAGCACCCGGACGCCCATCACCTCGCCCACCTCTTTCAAGCGCTTGGTAATCTCGATGTCCTCCGGGCTCGGCGCCGGATCGCCGCTCGGGTGGTTGTGGACGAAGATCACCGCGGCCGCGGATTCCCGGATCACCGGATTATAGACCTCCCGCGGGTGGACGAGCGAGGCGGTGAGCGAGCCCTCGGAGATTTTTACCTCGCGGATCTTCCGGTTCTTGTTGGTGAGCAAGACGACGTAGAACATCTCGCGCTTTTCCTTGGCGAGCCGCCCGGAAAAGTCGCGGTAGACGTCTTCGGCCGAGCGGAGCGGCCGGCCCGTCTCCCATTTTTCGCGCGCCAGGCGGCGGCCGATCTCGAGGCCGGCCTTCAGCTGGGCGCTCTTCGCCGGGCCGATCCCCTTCACCTGGCCGAGCTCGGCGGCGGGGGCGCCGTCGAGGCCTCTCAGGCCGTCGAATTTGGCGAGCAGCATGCGCGCCTGGTCGAGCGCGCTCGTGCCGGCGGCGCCGGTGCGCAGCAGAATCGCCACAAGCTCCGCCTCGGTGAGCGTCTCCGCGCCGCGCTCGAGCAGCTTTTCCCGCGGCCGGTCCTCGGCCGGCCATTCCTTGATCCGCTGGTATTTGCCCGCCATGATCGACGGCATTTATCACGCCCGGCCGATTTACTCCAGCACCCTCAGAACGAGCCCCTTCAAGTACTCGCCTTCGGGGTGGTGCAGGCTCACCGGATGGTCGGGCGCGTGGCCGAGCCGCTTCAAGAGCTCGACGCGCCGGCCGGAGTCCACGGCGGCGCCGAAGACGATCTTCTGAAAAAGATCGGGCGCGACGTGCTGCGAGCAGGAAAAAGTGAGGACGAGCCCGCCGGGCTTGACGAGCTTGATGGCGTGGAGGTTTAAGAACTTATAGCTCCCCGCGGCGGCGTCCACGTCGCCGCGCCGGTGGGCGAGCGACGGCGGATCGAGGACGACGAGGTCGATCGCTTCGTTGCAGCTCTTCAGATAGGCGAAGGCGTCGCCGCGGACGAAGTCCCTTTCATCGACGGCCAGGCCGTTGAGCTCGAAATTCCGCCGGGCCAGATCCAGCGCCGGCCGGGAAGACTCGACGGAGATCACCCGTCCGGCGCCGGCCCTGAGCGCGTAGGCCGCAAAGGCGCCGGTATAGCCGAAGCAGTTGAGCACCGTCAGGCCGCGCGCGAGCGACGCGACGAGCGCCCGGTTGTCCCTCTGGTCCAAAAAAAATCCCGTCTTCTGTCCCTTTCGTATATCGACGAGAAAGCCGAGGCCGTTTTCCTCGATCGGGACGAGCTCGGGCGGCTCCTCGCCGTAGATGACTCCGACCGAAGGCGCGAGACCTTCTTCGTCGCGAACGCCGCCTTCGCTCCGGTCGTAGATGCCTTTCGGCGCCAGCGCGCTCGCCAGAGCTTCAATCACGATATTTTTCAAAGCGTCGATGCCGGCCGTGTAGAACTGCGTGACCAGGAAGCCGCCGTAGCGGTCGACGACCAGCCCCG
>DASWFA010000275.1:0-2031 GCA_036394475.1 Binatia bacterium | reverse complement strand
CAATGAAGAATTGACCAAGGCCGGCGTCATGCTCGCGGGCGAGGGACTGCACCCGAGCTCCAAGGGGGCGCGCGTCAGGTTCTCCGGCGGCCGGCGGACCGTCATCGACGGCCCTTTCGCCGAGACCAAGGAGCTGATCGCCGGCTTCTGGGTCTGGCAGGTGAAGTCCAAAGAAGAGGCGATCGACTGGCTCAAGCGCGCGCCTTTCGACAACACCGAGGTCGAGATCCGGCGGATCTTCGAAGCCGAGGACTTCGGCGCCGAGTTTACCCCCGAGCTGAGAGAGCAGGAGGAGCGCCAGCGCGAACGGATAGCGGCGAAGAAAAAGTAGAATTGGCAATAGATTAGAAAACGCGAAAATAAAAATCCTAGGGCCGTCACCCCCGAATGTTTTTATCGGGGGTCCAGTCAGATTCGCCTGGATTCCCGCTAAAAGCATGCGGGAATGACGGTCCTCGGAAATAAGAGGAGCCATGAAATACATCTGCCTGGGATACATCGACGAGAAGGTTTGGGAGACGATGTCCAAAGACGAGCTGAACGCCATGGTGGACCAGTGCCTCGCCTACGACGACCTGCTTAAAAAGAACGGTCACTTTGCCGGCGGCGAAGCGCTCCAAAGCCCGCGGAGCGCCGCCACCCTGCGGTTCCACAACGGGAAAGTCTCGGTCACCGACGGCCCGTATGCCGAGACGAAAGAGCAGCTCGGCGGGATACTCGTTCTGGAGGCGAGGGACTTGAACCATGCCGTCCAGCTGATGTCCGAGCATCCGGGCGTGAAGGTGGGCCCGTGGGAGATTCGTCCGGCCAACGACCTGACCGAGATGATCCGCGACAGCGAGCGGCGGCGGTCCGGGAAAAAATAGGCGAAAGGAAAGGCCATGCAAAAAATCACGCCATGCTTGTGGTTCGACAGCAACGCCGAGGAGGCGGCGCAGTTTTACACGTCCATTTTCAAGAACTCGAAGATCCGGCATATATCGCGCTACACCGAAGCGGGATACGAAATCCACCGGAGACCCGCGGGCACGGCGATGACCGTGGAGTTCGAGCTCGACGGCCAGACGTTCACGGCGCTGAACGGCGGTCCGGTGTTCAAATTCAACGAGGCGATATCGTTCCAGGTGAGCTGCGCTTCCCAGGAAGAAGTGGACTACTATTGGGAGAAGCTTGCCGAAGGCGGCGACAAAAAGGCGCAGCAGTGCGGCTGGCTCAAGGACAAATACGGCGTTTCCTGGCAGATCGTTCCCAAGGCTCTCGTCGAGATGTTGCAAGACAAGGACGCCGGGAAATCGGGCAGAGTGATGCAGGCGATGCTCCAAATGACCAAGATCGACATCCCCACTTTGACGCGGGCGTACGAACAGCGGTGATAATATAGAAAGCCGGGTTTTGCCCCGCATAAAGGAAAAAAAGATGAAGTACCTGCTGCTGATTTACATGAGCGAGAACGCCATGAGCGAAGCCGAGCGGGAGCAGTGCTACAAAGACTCGACCGCGCTCGCCGAGGATCTCCAGGCGAGCGGGCGATACCTGGGCGCGAACCCGCTGCAGTCCGTCGCGATGGCGACCAGCGTGCGCGTGCGCGAAGGCAAGCGGCTCGTGACCGACGGGCCGTTCGCGGAGACGCGCGAGCAGTTGGGCGGCTACTTTCTCGTCGACGCCGAGGACCTCGACGCCGCCATCGGCGTGGCCGCGAGAATCCCCGCCGCGCGGAAGGGCACCGTCGAGATTCGGCCGGTGATCGATATCGCCGGCCTGCCCGGCTGAGGGCGCCGGCTCATCGCCGGGATGCCAAGCGAACGAGGGAGGACTAAAATTATGTCCGATTCATTTCAAGGCGGCTGCGCCTGCGGCGCGATTCAATATCAGTGCACGGCCGGGCCGATTTTTTCTTTCAACTGCCACTGCCGGGCGTGTCAACAATTTACCGGCTCCGCGTTCATGTCCGGCATCGCCGTCCCCGCCGCCGCGTTCAAGCTGACGCGCGGCGAGCCCAAATACTATACTACCCGAGGCGACAGCGGCGGC
>DASWFA010000274.1:0-3195 GCA_036394475.1 Binatia bacterium | reverse complement strand
CCACTTTTTCCTCCGCGAAGGCGTACCGCTCGCGCACTTCGCTTTCGGAGACGCGCGCCGCGTCCTGGACCACGTCGGAAAGTTTTTGGATCAGGAGCTGCTCCCGCTGCTCGTCCTCGAACTGCGTGGGATTGACCCGGTTGGCGCGCAGCACCTGGAGATAGCGGTTCTTGCTGAAGCGGCCGTCGATCTGAAACTCCGGCGCGCGCGCGATCGCGCTCATGAGCTCTTCGTCCGAGACGTCGAGGCGAAGCCGCCGCGTTTCCTGGAGCAGCAGGCGGCGCTGGATCAGATTTTCTATCGCGGTGGCTTTGAGCTTTAAGTTCTTCATCGCCTCGGGCGTCAGCTGGCCCTTGAAGAGATTGCGGTACATGTCGGCGAGCTTCTGGTACTGGACGCCGAACTCCTGCTGGCTGATCGGCTCGCCGTTGACTTCCGCCACCTTCTCCGATCCCTGCTCGCGCATCTTGTTGCCGCCGTAGAACAGGACGAAGACGACGACGATCAGGGCGAGCAAAAACGTGACGACCCAGGACCTTTTCCGTTTGCGCAAAACGTCAAGCATGAGAGGAAAACCCTTTCGCCCCGAAGCGGTATGCAAACGTGCTCATGATAAGGAATGCCTCCCTCCATTGCAACCGCGCGGGGGCCGTTTTCGGCCGCTCCGGGCTTTATAAAACTCATCTTGCTTGCCAGCGGCAAATTTGTTATTTTCTGGGGGAATCTTCCCCCTCCGGGAATCAAAAGGAGTCTTTTTTTTTGCATGCTGGATTCCCTCTTTAGTCTTTTTTCCAACGATCTCGCCATCGACTTGGGAACCGCCAATACGCTGATCTACGTCAAGAACGAGGGCATCGTCTGCAACGAGCCTTCGGTCGTGGCGGTGCAGCACAAAAACGAGCGCGGCGGGAAGAAAGTCCTCGCGGTCGGCGCGGAAGCGAAGAAGATGCTCGGGCGCACGCCCGGCAGCATCGTCGCGATCCGCCCGCTGAAGGACGGCGTGATCGCGGACTTCGAGATCACCGAGGCGATGCTCCGCTACTTCATCCGCAAGGTGCAGAACCGCCACAGCTTCGTCCGCCCGCGGATCATCATCGGCGTGCCTTTCGGCATCACCGAAGTCGAAAAGCGCGCGGTCCGGGAATCGGCCACGTCGGCGGGCGCGCGCGAAGTCTACCTGATCGAAGAGCCGATGGCGGCCGCGATCGGCGCGGGGCTCCCGATCACCGAGCCGACCGGCAGCATGATCGTGGACATCGGCGGCGGCACCACCGAAGTGGCGGTCATCTCGCTTTCCGGCATCGTCTTTTCCCGCTCGATCCGCGTCGGCGGCGACAAGATGGACGAGGCGATCGCCCAGTTCATCAAGCGAAAATACAAGCTGTTGGTCGGCGAGCGGACGGCGGAACTGATCAAGATCACCATCGGCTCGGCCTATCCCGGCGACGAGATCCAGACGATGGAGATCAAGGGGCGGGACCTGGTCTCCGGCGTGCCCAAGACCGTGGTCATCACGGACAAGGAGATCCGCGATTCGCTGGTCGAGCCGCTGAACCAGATCGTCGAGGCGGTGCAGATCTCGCTCGAGCGCACGCCCCCGGAGCTGGCCTCCGACATCGTCGACCGCGGCATCGTGCTGGCCGGCGGCGGCGCGCTGCTGCGCAATCTGGACATGCTGATACGGGAGGAAACCGGCCTGCCGGTCGTTCTCGCCGATGATCCCCTGACGGCGGTCGTCATGGGCGCGGGCAAGGCGCTGGACGAAATCTCCTTGCTGAAGGAGGTCGCCACCTCTTAGGCGTCCCCCATGCCCGGCGATCCGTCTCCCTGCGGGGGGTAAGAGTCGATGCTTTCTTTCCTGCGCCGCAATCAGGTCCTCCTCAGCGCTTTCCTCTCGGTCCTGTTATCCCTCTACATCATCGCTCCGGCGGCCAAAGGGCAGCATCGAGCCGATCCCGTCGGCCCGCTGATGATGGCGGTCATGCGCCCGCTGCAGACGGGCATCCAGTCCTTCGTCCTGGGGATCCGGAACGTCTTTTCGAACTACGCGGCGCTCCGGGGCGTCGGCGCCGAGAACGAGCGGCTCAAGGCGCGCGTCCGCGATCTGGAGGCGGAGCGGAGCCGGCTCCTGGAAGAGGAGTCCACCAACAGGCGGCTCCGCGAGCTGATGGACTTTCGCTCCGAATGGGCGCCGAAAGCGAAAGTCGCCTCGGTCATCGGCAGCAGCGCCAGCGCCTGGTTCCAGACGATGATCCTGGATAAGGGCAAGGCGGACGGAGTCGAAAAAGGCATGGCGGTCATCTCCACCCTCGGCGTGGTGGGCCAGGTGGTCTCGGTCACCTCCAGAAACGCCAAGGTGCTTCTGATCACCGACTCCCACAGCGGCGTCGACGCGATGGTGCAGCGCAGCCGCGCGCGCGGGATCGTGACCGGGTCGATCGAAACCGGCCCGATCATGAAATACGTCAAGCGGAGCGACGATCTCCAGGAAGGCGACCGGCTCGTCACCTCCGGGCTCGACGGGGTTTTTCCCAAGGGGCTCGCGGTGGGCGCCGTGTCCAAGGTCAACAAGAAAAATTTCGGCCTGTTTCAGTACGTCGAGGTCAATCTGGCGGTGGACCCGCGGCGCATCGAGGAGGTCCTGGTGTTCCAGGGCCGGCCCATAGAGACCAAATAGGATGAAGGTTTCCCTGCTGTTTCTCGCGGTCGGCTTCGTCCTGGTGCTCTTGCAGACGACCGTGCTGCACCTGCTGCCGCTCGGCCCCTTCGTGCCGGACCTGGCGCTCGTCCTGTGCGTCTATCTCGGGCTCCACCATCCCACCGTCGGCGCCGTTGTGGGATCCTTCATGCTGGGCTATTCTGTCGATGTGTTCTCCAGCCCGGTCCTGGGGATCAACTGCCTGGCGATGTCTTTGGTTTTTCTAACCGCCTATCTGAGCTCGCGCGCGATCTGGGTCCAGAGCCCGGTGCTGGGCGTCTTGGTGGTCTTTCTCGCCACCTGGGTCAAGGGGGCGGCGCTGATGACCGTCTGGTCGGCTTTCCTGCCCATGGACCGGTTCGGCGTCGGCAGTCTTAAATACATCCTGTTCGACGCGATCCTGGCCTCGGTCCTGGCGCCGGGGCTGTTCGCCCTGCTCAAGCGCAGCCAGAACTATCTCGAGCGGGCCCGGATACCCGAGTCTTTATGATCTCCTT
>DASWFA010000273.1:0-6331 GCA_036394475.1 Binatia bacterium | reverse complement strand
GGCCCCCGCCATCGCCCATTTGCTCGGCAACGACGCACTCTCGTCCTATGTCCCCTATGTCGGGATCTACTTGTGCCTGACGATCATGTCCGCCGTATTGGAAATCGTCATGACTTCGCGCAAACGTTTCTTCGCTACGGCTTCGGCCTATGCGGTTTCCGAGGTCCTCCGGGGCGCCGCTTTTATCCTGCCCGCACTGCTGATCGGGCGGTTGGAATGGCTGCTGATCGGCGCCATTATTTTCGCGGCGCTCCGGCTGGCGGGCACATTATTTTATCTATTCCGGGAATTCGGCGCGCTGCTGCCCCAGGCGTCAGCGCTTAAGAAGCAGCTCGCCTATGCCCTGCCGCTCGCGGCCTCGAGCCTGCTCGCGGATTGGGGATGGCAGTTCCACCAATATGCCGTCTCGCATTATTTCGACGCCGCAACTTTCGCCGTCTACGCCGTCGGCTGTCTGAACATCCCGCTCGTCGAGCTGGTCCACAGTCCCGTCGGCAACGTCCTGATGGTAAGAATGGGCGAGGAACTGAGAGACGGCCGGCGCGAAGCCCTGCTGGCAACCTGGAACGATACTACCCGCAAACTCGCGTTGATCTTTTTTCCCATGTTCGGGCTGCTTATCGTCACGGCCCGGGAGCTGATCGTTTTTCTCTTTACGGCAAATTATCTGGCGAGCGTGCCTATTTTTATGATCTGGTCGGCGACCGTTCTGCTGCCGGTGCTGCAGACCGACGCGGTGCTGCGCGTCTATGCCCAGACCCGATTCCTGCTGTGGATCTCCGCCGCCAAGCTCCTGGCGACGGTGGCGTTGATTTACCTGTTTATTACCTACTTCGAGCTATGGGGGGCGGCCCTGGTGACCGTCTTGGTCTCCTTTGGAGTCAAGATCGCGTCCTTGGCCCAATTCAAACGCCTCGCGAAAATTCCTTTGCCCCTTCTTCTTCCCTGGAAAAGCCTGGCGGTAACCCTGGCCGCCGGCGTCGCGGCCGGAGCGTTGACGACGCTGATCAAGTCCCATCTGGAGTTTTCACCTCTGCCGCTCCTCTTCGTCGCCGGTCTGTCCTACGGCGCCGCCTATCTCGCGCTGGCATTCGCCTTAGGCGTCATCACCGACGAAGAGCGCCAAGCGCTGCTCGGCTCGCTGCAGCGGATTCCGCTGAACGCGGCCAAGGTCGGGCAGATCATCAAGAGCCTGTAAAAAAGGAGCACCCGTTCGATGTGTGGAATTGCGGGAATCATGAGCCTCGGGGACAAGCCCGTTGCCGAAGAGGAGCTCGGCCGGATGTGCCGGTCCATCATCCATCGTGGGCCGGACGACGAGGGCTTCTATGTCGGCGCCGGCGTCGGCCTCGGCATGCGGCGCTTGAGCATCATCGATCTTGCGACCGGCCATCAGCCGGTCAGAAACGAAGACGGCTCGGTCTGGGTCGTCTTCAACGGCGAGATTTACAACTTCAAGGATCTCCGGCAGGACCTGGAGCGGCGCGGCCACGCGTTTTATACCTCGACCGACACCGAAGTGATCGTTCACCTCTACGAAGAGTATGGACCACGGTGCGTGGAAAGGCTGCGCGGCATGTTCACCTTCGCCGTCTGGGACGAGCGCAAAAAGACGCTGCTTCTCGCCCGCGACCGCTTGGGAATCAAGCCGCTGTATTACGCCGAGTCGGGGGAGCGGCTGCTTTTCGCCTCGGAGTTGAAGGCTATCCTTCAATTGCCAGAGACCGAGCGCAAGCTCGACTGGAAAAGTCTGAGCTACCTTTTGAGCTCGCAGTACACGCCCGCCGCCGAGAGCATCATGCACGGCGTGCACAAACTCGAGCCGGGACACATCCTGATCGCCGCCCGCGGCCGAAAGCCGGTCGTCGAGCGCTATTGGGATATCCACTTCGCCCCCGATTACACGCGCAACGAAGACTACTTCGTCGAGCGCCTGCGGGAGCTTCTCAAGGAATCGGTGCGTCTGCGGCTAATCAGCGACGTTCCCCTGGGGGCGTTCTTGAGCGGCGGAATCGATTCGAGCTCCGTGGTGGCGACCATGGCCCGTCTGATTTCCTCGCCGGTGAAAACCTTTTCGATCGGCTTTCAAGAGATCCGCTACAACGAGCTGGAGCACGCGCGGACGGTCGCCAGGCGGTTCGGCACCGAGCATCACGAGCTGGTGCTCGAGCCCGACGCGCTCGGCATCATCGACGAGCTGGCCTGGTATCTGGACGAGCCGCTCGGCGATCCGTCGTGCATCCCGACGTATATGGTGTCCAAGCTCGCCTCGGAGCACGTGAAGGTCGTGCTCTCGGGCGATGGCGGGGACGAGATTTTCGGCGGATACGACAAATACGTCGTCGAAGAAAAGGAGCGGCGGCGCGAGGTTCCCTATCCCGTGAGGAAGGCGCTCCGGTTGGCCGCCGGGCTCATGCCGCTCGGGATGAAGGGTCGCAACCTCGTCTACCATTACTCCCTCGCCGGCGCCGACCGCTACCTGGACTCGGTAGTCCTGTTCACCGACCGGGACAAGCGGGCGATGCTGCGGCCGGAAATCCTGGAGATGCTGGGCGGCTTCGAGCCGCGAAACTCCGCCTACAAAGGGTTCCCGCAGGGGAACGGCGGCTGGCTCTCCGCAGCCCAATACCTGGATATCAAGACTTACCTGCCGCTCGATATCTTGACCAAAGTCGATCGCATGAGCATGGCGTGCTCGATCGAGGCCCGCGTGCCGCTGCTGGACCATAAGCTGGTCGAGTTCACCGCCACCATCCCGCCGGAATTGAAGCTTCGCGGAGGCGCGACCAAGCACATCTTCAAGCAGGCGATGCGGGGCATTTTGCCCGACGCGATCATCGACCGCCCGAAGCAAGGCTTCGGCGTACCTCTGGAACACTGGTTTCGCGGCAAGCTGGCGAGCTTCGTCCGAGATCTGCTGCTCTCGAGCCGGAGCCGCCAGCGCGGCATCTTCGATCCCGGTTACATCGAGAGGCTCTTGAGGATGCACCGGCGGGGCCGCGGCTGCGATATCGAGCTCTGGACGCTGATCTCTTTCGAGCTCTGGTGCAGAACTTTTCTCGACCGGGCGCCGGGCCGTCTCACTGCGGACGACTTTCCCAAGAGCGCCCCCCGGCTGGCAGCATCGGGATCGTGACAGTGCCTGTGGTACAACAACGGACGGCCGTGGTTCCTACGCGAAGCTCGCGCCGGGGCCGGCGCTTCTTCGCCCTGATGCTCGTTTTCTCGTTGTGCGCGCATGCGACGGCCTCGGGGCAATCCTTTCCCGGCGGCTTCATCGAAAACGCGCAGAGCAACTCGATCCGCCGCCGATGGACGGGAACGGAAATTCAATCCATGGTCCCCGCCGAGAGGGGAAAATTCAAATTTCCCGCGCCGTATAACACCGAGGCGGTCCGGATCACGGTCCCCGCGGATTGCGCCAGCCGGGACTGCGTGTTTCCCGTGGGGTATTCCTATTGGAGCAATACCAACAACCATGTCGGCGGCGACACCATGCTCATCGTGCTGGGCCTCGATCCCAAACGCGGAGGGACCGGCCCAACGCTTTTCAGTTACAACAAAGCCGCCGACACGGTAAAAAATCTCGGTCCGCTGTTCAACCCGTCGAGTCCGTTCTACTCCCACAGCACAGAGGGATGGTACTTCAGCGCCAACGATCCCGGCATGCTCTATGTCTACGGTTACAGTCCTGAATTCCGCCGCTACGACGTCTTCTCCAAGAAGCTGACGACCGTCTACGACGCTGGCGCGCGATTTGGATCGGATAAAGTCATTTTTCAGCCTCATTCCAGCGCCGACGATCGAACCCATTCCGCCACGCTCGAATGCAAAAACCCGGGCTGCACCGACGGCACGCGCGTCGCCACGAAAGGCGAGGAAATGATGGGCTGTCTGGTTTACAGCGAGACGACGCGAAAGTTCTCCTACTTTCCGAGAAAGGGACGCTTCGACGAATGCCAGCTCGACAGGAGCGGCCGTTGGCTGCTCATATTGGAGAAAGTGAACGAGCTCCATCCGGATGGCTTCGATAACGTCATCGTGGATTTGAGCACCGGCGCCGAAAGAACCCTGCTCTACAATCAGCAAAAAATCCGCGCGACCGAGTACGGAGCCGTCGGACATGTCGACATGGGTTACGGCTACGTGGTCGGGGGCGACAGCTCGAACCGGCGCGCCAACGCGAAGGTGCTGTACAAATTCGGTCAAGACCCGCTGCAAGGCTTATTGGAATATTACACCCCGCACTCCGCCGCCGCCGCCCCCAGTCACATCAGCCATCGCAACGCAAGACCGGATCTCCCGCCCGAGCAACAGTACGCCTGCGGCAGCGGGGCCGACAGCGCGCGGGCGGCGCGCGTCAACGAGATACTCTGCTTTCCGCTGGACGGCTCCCAAAAGGTGCTCGTGGTCGCCCCGGTGATGACGGACATGAACATCGCGATGCCCGGCTGTGACAATTATTGCAAGCTGCCGAAAGGCAATCTCGACGTCACCGGCCGGTACTTCATCTGGACGAGCAACATGGGCGGCAGCCGGCTGGACGCGTTCGTGGTCAAAGTGCCGGGGCAATCGCTGTTCGCGCGTTAAGCGCCGCGCCGGCGCTCACGAACCAGCCTCGCGCGTCCCCTTAACGGATTCCATGGCCATCCCCTTACGAGTCGAAGAACGGCAATCGGCCGCCGCCGCGAGCGGTTGCCGGCCGGCGGATCGAGCGGCTGTCCGCCGCCGCCCGCGGATCGCCCTGGTATGCGCCAGTCTCGATATTATCGGCGGGCAGGGAGTCCAGGCGCGCATTTTACTCGACGCATTCCGCCGGGAAGGCTACGAGATCGATTTTGTTCCGATCAATCCCGCCTTCCCGCGCGGGCTGCGATGGCTGAGAAGGCTTCCTTACTTGAGAACCATCGGTAACGAAGCGCTTTATATCCCCAGCCTGCTCCGTCTGAGGAACGCGGACGTGGTGCATATTTTTTCCGCCTCGTACTGGTCCTTTCTCCTCGCTCCCTTGCCGGCGATGCTCGCGGCCAAAGCCTTCGGCAAACGCGTCATCCTCAATTATCACAGCGGTGAAGCCGAGGACCACCTGGGCCGCTGGGGCGCGCTGGTGCATCCCGGGCTCAGACTCGCGGACGAGATCGTGGTGCCGTCGGAATATTTGAGGAAGGTTTTTGCCGCGCACGGCTATCGCGTGCGGGTGATTCCGAACGTCGTGGACACCGCGCGGTTTCGCTACCGCGAGCGTAGGCCGCTCCGTCCCCGGCTCGTCTCGACGCGGAACTTGGAGCCGATCTACCGGGTGGACAACACCGTAAAAGCATTTGCGCTGTTGAAGGGGCTCTATCCGGAGGCGACGCTGACGATCGCGGGATACGGCAGCGAGGAGGAGCGTATCCGCCGCCTGGCGGGGCCTTATTTAAACCGCGGCATCCGCCTGGCCGGCCGCGTCGAGCCGTGGGCGATGCCCGGCGTTTACGATGACGCCGATATTTTTCTGAATTCGTCCATCGTCGATAACCAGCCGCTGTCGGTTCTCGAGGCCTTTGCCGCCGGACTGCCGGTCGTCTCCACCCCCACCGGCGAGATCGCCGGCATGGTGCGTAACGGCGAGACCGGCTCGATCGTTTCTCCCGGAGATCCGGAGGTGATGGCGGCTGCGATAGCGCGCCTGCTGGAGAATCCCGAGCGCGCGCGGGTGCTGGCGCGCCGGGCAAGAACCGAAGTCGAGCGGCACACCTGGCCGGAAGTAAAGAAGCAGTGGATCGCTTCGTATTCAGGTCTCTCGGCATGAAACTCGCGCGCTTAAAAACCATGGGGCTCACCGAGATCGCCTACCGCGGCAGGCAAGAGGCCTCGAAATGGCTGGAGCGGGTCACGGCCAACGGCGGCCATCACGGTCCGGCGGCGCGCGCACGCGGAGCTTTCGAAACTCCGGCGGCGGTTTTTCAGCGGCGCTTCGAGGGAACCGGCGGCGGCCGCTTCTTCGCCGGCGCCGCCGTCGACGGGACCGCGGCTCTCCTCAAAAAAGAAATGCCCGACTTCTCCGAGCGGACTATCAAAGCCGCGGATCAAATTACGCGCGGCCGTTTCGATCTGCTCGGCTACCGCGACCTTTTTTTCGGCGATCCGATCGACTGGCGTCTCGACCCGGTGGCCGACCTCCGGAGTCCGCTGGTCCACTGGAGCCGCTTGAACCCGCTCGACGCGGCGCTCGTCGGGGACAGCAAGATCGTCTGGGAGCTCAACCGGCATCAATGGCTGCTTGATCTGGGGCAGGCCTACCGGCTGACCGGAGACAGGCGGTATGCAGCAACGTTCGCGTCGTACCTGG
>DASWFA010000272.1:0-7001 GCA_036394475.1 Binatia bacterium | reverse complement strand
GAGCGCATTGCCGCGGCACGCCGCTCCGAGCCGGGCGATCCCATTCCCGCGGTCGCAACCCAAATCGCGGCGCAGGCTCGCCTGCTTTGCTTCGATGAGCTGCACGTCACGGACATCGCCGATGCGATGATCCTCGGGCGTCTGTTCAAGGAACTGTTCGAACAGCGCGTGGTGGTGGTTGCGACGACGAACTCGGCGCCTCACGATCTCTACAGGAATGGGCTCAACCGCGAGCTGTTTCTCCCCTTCGTTCATCTCATCGAGGAGCACATGGATGTCCTCGAGCTCGATGCCGCGAAGGACTTCCGGCTTGAGAAGCTGGCCGGTCAAAAGCTCTATTTCACGCCTGCCGACGCGGCCTCGCGCGCCGAACTCGATAAGCTTTGGCTGCGCCTCACCGGGACGCCTGTCGGCGACAGCGTCGATCTCGAAGTGAAGGGACGGAAACTTCGCGTTCCTCGAGCGTCCAAGGGTGTCGCCCGCTTCACCTTCGCGGATTTGTGCGAGCAGCCCCTCGGTGCGGCCGACTACCTGCAGATCGCCCGCACGTTCCATACGGTGCTGCTCGAGGGAGTACCCGCGCTGGCTCCTGATCAGCGCAACGAGGCGCGTCGGTTCATCAACCTGATCGATACGCTCTACGACAGCCACGTATGCCTTGCCCTGTCGGCCGCCGCCGAGCCGTTCGCGCTCTATCCGGCCGGCAAGGGCGCCGACTTGTTCGAGCGCACGGCCTCTCGGCTGATCGAGATGCGCTCGGAAGCCTACCTGGCTGAGCGGGAAAAGCGGGGCGGGGTGGCCGTCAGTCGGGTTGAGGGCGCTCACCTGAGCGGGGCATGACGAAGCGGTCGCATCGCCGACGCTGCTCTCACCTTGAACCGCCCGTGTTTTCCGGCTAACGAACCTCAGAGGCGAATTTCGCAACTGCGAGCGAGGCAAACGCTCCGTTGCTTGAGGCGACCCTCTATGACTTGGCGATACGACTTGGCGATCGCAGCCGAGGGCACAGTGGCAGGGAGATACCTTCATGGCGCGTAGCAAGATCGCGCTGATCGGCGCAGGCATGATCGGCGGAACTCTGGCACATCTCGTCGGTCTGAAGGAGCTCGGCGACGTCGTGCTGTTCGACATCATGGACGGCATCCCGCAGGGCAAGGCCCTGGATCTCGCCCAGGCCGGCGCCGTCGAAGGCTACGATGTCACGCTCAAGGGGACGAACAGCTACGAGGACATCGCCGGCGCGGATGTTTGCATCATCACCGCCGGCATCGCGCGCAAGCCCGGCATGAGCCGCGACGACCTGCTCGCGACCAACGCCAAAATACTCGGCCAGGTGTGCGAGGGGATCAAGCAGCACGCGCCCAAGGCGTTCGTCATCGTCATCACCAACCCGCTCGACGCGATGGTCGGGCTGGTGCGGCAGAAAACCGGCTTTCCCAAGCACCAGGTGGTCGGCCAGTCCGGCATTCTCGACTCCTCGCGCTACCGGACCTTCATCGCCCAGGAGCTGAAAGTCTCGGTCGCGAGCGTCTCCGCCATGGTCCTCGGCGGCCACGGCGACGACATGGTGCCGGTCCGGAGCGGCTGCCTCGTCTCCGGCGCGCCGGTCGAGAAGTTCATCCCCAGCCAGCGGCTCGATGAGATCGAGGCGCGCGTCCGGAACGCCGGCGGCGAGATCGTCGCGCTGCTCAAAACCGGCTCGGCTTTTTACTCCCCCGCGTCGGCCGCCGTGCGCATGGCGGAAGCCTACCTGAAGGACAAAAAGGAGATCCTCCCGTGCGCCGCCTATCTCGAAGGCGAGTACGGCGTCCACGGCTACTACTTCGGCGTGCCGGTGATGCTCGGCGCCGGCGGCGTGGAGAAGGTGATCGAGATCGATCTCACCCCGCGCGAGAAGAAGCTCTTCGACGAGTCGCTCTCCCACGTGAAAGAGCTGGTCGCGGCGATGGAGCGGATCAGCAAAGCGTAGTGTTGAATTCTTGATTTTGGCCCATTCGACTCCGCTCAGGACGGGGTTTTGAATTAAGAATTCAAAATTCAACATTCAAAAATTTTTTCGATGAACATCCACGAATACCAGGCCAAAGAGCTGTTGAGACCGTTCGGCGTGCCGGTGCCCAAGGGGCGCGTGGCGACGACGGCCCAGGAAGCCGGCGCGCTCGCGCGCGAGCTGGGCGGGACGTGCGTCGTCAAGGCGCAGATCCACGCCGGCGGCAGGGGCAAGGCCGGTGGGGTCAAGGTCGTGAAGAGCGCCGAGGAGGCGGAGAAGTTCGCGGCGTCGCTTTTGGGCCGGAAGCTCGTCACGCACCAGACCGGGCCCGAGGGGCGGGAAGTCCGCCGGCTCCTGGTCGAGGAGGGGCTGCCGATCGAGCGCGAGCTTTACCTCGGCATGGTGCTCGACCGGGCCGCGGGCCGCGTCACCGTCATCGCCTCTTCCGAAGGCGGCGTCGAGATCGAAGAGGTGGCGCAAAAAAGCCCGGAGAAAATTCTCAAAGAGGTCGTCGATCCGGCGGTCGGCCTGCTGCCGTTCCAGTGCCGCCGGCTGGCCTACGCGCTCGGGCTCCACAAGCAGGCGGGGCCGTTTACGGCGCTTTTGTCGGCGCTCGCGCGCGCCTTCGTCGAGACCGACTGCTCGCTCGCGGAGATCAACCCGCTGGTCGTGACCCGGGACGGCAAGCTCATCGCCCTCGACGCCAAGATCAACATCGACAACAACGCGCTCTTCCGCCGGCCCGAGATAGAAGCGCTCAGGGACTTGAGCGAAGAGGACCCCAAGGAATACGAAGCCGCGCGCCTCGGGCTCTCGTATATCTCGCTCGACGGCAACATCGGCTGCATGGTGAACGGCGCCGGGCTGGCGATGGCGACCATGGACATCATCAAGCTCTCGGGCGGCGAGCCGGCCAACTTTTTGGACGTCGGCGGCGGCGCGACGAAAGAGCGGGTCACCGAGGCGTTCAAGATCATCCTGTCGGACAAGCGCGTGAAAGGCGTCCTCGTCAACATCTTCGGCGGCATCATGCGCTGCGACGTGATCGCGCAGGGCGTCGTCGACGCGGCGCGCGAGATCGGCATCTCCCTGCCGCTGGTGGTCCGGCTCCAGGGCACCAACGTCGATCAGGGGCGAAAGATCCTGTCGGACTCCGGCCTCGCGATCACCCCCGCGGACACGATCGGGGAGGCGGCGGAAAAAATAGTAAAGGCGGTCGATAAATAATTTTGCCTTTTGAATGTTGATTTTGAATTTCCGATATTAAAAAATCAAAATTAAGAATTCAAAATTAAAGTACATCATGGGAATCCTAGTCGATAAAAACACGAAGGTCGTCACGCAGGGAATCACCGGAGCGACCGGCCAGTTCCACACCCGCGCGTGCAGGGACTACGGCACGCAGATGGTCGCGGGCGTGACGCCCGGCAAGGGCGGCGCCGACCTCGACGGCATCCCGATCTTCGACACGGTCGCCCAGTCGGTCGCCGCGACCGGCGCCGACACCAGCGTGATTTACGTCCCGCCGCCGTTCACCGCCGACGCCATCATGGAGGCCGCCGACGCCGGCATCGGGCTCGTCATCGCGATCACCGAGGGCGTCCCGGTGATGGACATGGTGCGGGTCAAACGGTATCTTGAAGGCAAGCGCGCCCGGCTTTTGGGCCCCAACTGCCCCGGCGTCATCACCCCCGGGGAGTCGAAAATCGGCATCATGCCCGGCCACATCTTCCGCCCGGGGCCGGTCGGCGTCGTGTCGCGGAGCGGCACGCTGACCTACGAAGCGGTGGACCAGCTGACCCGCGTCGGGCTCGGGCAATCGACCTGCGTGGGCATCGGCGGCGACCCGGTGCACGGCATCGGCTTTATCGACGTGCTGAAGCTCTTCAACGACGATCCGGCGACCGAGGCGGTCGTGCTGATCGGCGAGATCGGCGGCACCGACGAGGAAGAGGCGGCGGCCTGGATCAAGGCGAACATGAAAAAGCCGGTGACGGCCTTTATCGTGGGGCAGACCGCGCCGCCGGGCAAGCGCATGGGGCACGCCGGCGCGATCATCTCGGGCGGCAAGGGCACGGCGCAGGAAAAAGTCGCCGCGCTCCAGGCGGCGGGCATCCGCACCACGGCCTCGCCCGCGCTGATCGGCCAGACGATGAAAGAAGCGATTAAGGCGTAAAGAGGACAAAAATGGTTGAGAGAACGCTTTCCATTATCAAGCCGGACGCGGTTCAGCGCGGGCTGATCGGCGACATCTTGAAAAAATTGTCGTCCGGCGGGCTCAAGATCGTGGCGGCGAAGCTCACGCGGCTGACGCCCGATCAGGCGCGCTCGTTTTACGCCGTCCACAGGGAGCGGCCGTTTTTCGCCAGCCTCACCGAGTACATGTCCTCGGGCCCCATTTTGGTTTCCGTCCTGGAGGGCGAGGGCGCGATCATGAAGCACCGCGAGATCATGGGCGCGACCGACCCGGCCAAGGCGGCGCCGGGAACGATACGCAAGGAATGGGGGAGGGACGTCGAGAAGAACGCGGTCCACGGCTCCGACGCGCCCGATACCGCGGCGGCGGAGATCGGCTTTTTCTTCATGCCCAAAGAGATCCACAGCTACTAAGTCGTCTCCGATCCATCCGCCGGAGCCGCGCGTTCCTCCCCCGGCCGTGTTATAATAGCCGGAATAGTCGTCCCGGCCGTGACGGCGTCGTGACCGCGAAACCCATGCAGCCCAATATCAAAGACTTAAGCCCCGAAGAGCTGGAAAGCTGGCTCGCCGAGCGCGGCGAGTCGCGCTACCGCGCCGACCAGATCCGCCGCTGGCTTTACCAGCGGGGGGCGGTCTCGTTCGGCGCGATGAGCAATCTCTCGGCCTCGCTCCGCCGCGACCTGGAAGGGGCGTTCACCGTGAGCCGGCTTCGGACCGCGCGGAGCGACCGCTCGGCCGACGGCACGGTCAAATTTTTGTTCACGCTCGCGGACGGCTTCAACATCGAGAGCGTGCTCATCCCCGAGGCGAAGCGCCTGACGCTCTGCATCTCGACCCAGGCGGGCTGCGGGCTCGGCTGCGGCTTTTGCGCCACGGCGCTCTTAGGCCTCAAGCGCAACCTCCAGGCGAGCGAGATCGTCGATCAGATCCTCGAAGCCGGGCGGACGCTCCGGCCGGGAGAGCGCATCACGCACATCGTCCTCATGGGCATGGGCGAGCCGCTGGCCAATTACCAGCAGACCCTCAAGGCGATCGGCATCATGACCGACGCCGAGAGCGGCCTCGGATTCTCCTCGCGGCGGGTGACGCTTTCGACCGTGGGGCTGGTGCCGCAGATTAAAAAACTCATGGACGAGGCGAACGTCAACCTCGCCATCTCGCTCCACGCGACCACCGACGAGGCGCGCTCCGCGCTGATGCCGATCAATAAAAAATATCCGCTGGCGGAGCTGGTCGCCTGCTGCCGGGCGCTGCCGATCCCCAAGCGCCGCCGGATCACCTTCGAGTACGTCATGCTCCGCGGCGTCAACCATTCGGCCGAGGACGCGCGGCGGCTCGCGCGCCTGCTCGCCGGCATCCGCGCGAAGATCAATCTCATTCCCTTCAACCCCCATCCCGGGAGCCGCTTCGAGCGGCCCGCGCCGGGAGAGATAAAAGAATTTCAAGACCGGCTTTACGACTACGGCTTTCAGGTCAACGTGCGGACGCCGCGCGGCGACGACATCCACGCCGCCTGCGGCCAGCTCCAGGCGTTCGACGGCGAGACGGCGGCCCGCGGGCGGTTGAAATCCACGGCCGATCCTCACTCCGAGCCGCATGCTTCTCACTAGGGGATGAAGTTGGCGGAGCGGCGGAACATCGTCGGGGTGATCGGCGGCAGCGGCCTCTACCAGATGGCGGGGCTGGAGAAGGTCCGCGAGGTCCGCGTGGCGACGCCTTTCGGCCGCCCGTCGGACGCCTATATTCGGGGCCGCCTCGACGGGAACGAAGTCGTCTTCCTGCCGCGCCACGGCCGCGGCCATACCGCGCTGCCGGGCGAGGTGAATTTCCGCGCCAACATCTTCGGCATGAAGAAGCTGGGCGTCGAGCGGATCATCGCCGTCAGCGCCGTCGGCAGCCTGCGCGAGGAGATCGCGCCGGGCCACGTCGTGATTCCCGACCAGTTCATCGACCGCACGACCCGGCGCCCGAGCACTTTTTTCGGCCAGGGCATCGTCGCCCACGTGGGCTTCGCCGACCCGGTCTGCGCCGCGCTCTCGGAGACGCTCTCCGGCGCGGCGCGCGAGGACGGCGCCGGGGTCCACGCCCGGGGAACCTATCTCTGCATGGAGGGGCCGCAGTTCTCCACCCGCGCCGAATCGCATCTCTACCGGAGCTGGGGCGCCGACGTGATCGGCATGACCAACGTCCAGGAGGCGAAGCTCGCGCGCGAGGCGGAGATCTGCTTCGCCACGCTCGCCCTCGCCACCGATTACGACTGCTGGAACGAGGCCGCGGGCGACGTGGACATCGAGCGCGTGCTCGCGGTGTTGAAGCAGAACGTCGACTTGGCGCAGCGCATCATCCGGCGCGCGGTCGGCCGGCTGACCGGCGATAGATCGTGCGCCTGCCCGGCCGCGCTGAAAGACGCGATCATCACGGACCGGAAGAAGATGCCGCGAAAGACGATCCGGGCGCTTAAGCCGATTATCGGCAAGTACGTGCGCTAGAGATCAGGGATTGGGGGTCAGGGATTGGGAATTAGGGTTGGAATAAGACGCCGGCTTTAGATCCGTCTAATTCCCAACTCCTGATCCCTGATTCCAGTTTTTTATGAGCATACTCGTCGTGGGCACCGTCGCGTTCGACTCCATCGAGACTCCGTCCGGCTCGGCCGAGCGCGTGCTCGGCGGCTCGGCGTCCTATTTCGCCATGGGCGCGAGCTTCTTCGCCCCGGTCCGGATCGTCGGCGTCGTCGGCAAGGACTTCCCCGAGGAATATATCGACCTCTTCCAGCGCCGGAACATCGACCTCCAGGGGCTCCGGCGCGAAA
>DASWFA010000271.1:0-8260 GCA_036394475.1 Binatia bacterium | reverse complement strand
GCAGGACAAGGCGGCCAAACGCTCGAAGCATACGCTCGTCACGGTCGGCAACTTCGGCTTCGACCTGTTTCAGATGGAGCCCGGCGATCCGCCCAAGACGGACACGCGCCACCTTCACTTCGCCTTCGAGATCGACCCGGCGGACCTGGACAAGATCGAGGAGCAGTTGAAGCGCATGGGCATTGCCTACGACGGTCCCAAGGGCCACGGCGGCGGCTCCGGGCTGTCGATCTATTTCAACGACCCCGACGGCTACCAGCTCGAGGCCACCGCCAAGTTTCCCGACCCGGCCGCTTATGAAGCGGAGATCGCCCGGCGCGGCGCGACCTACGGCGGCATGGGCAATCAGTATCAATGGAAATAGTTTTCGGGTTGCAGGTTTCTCGTGGCAACCCGGCTTTGCGCGCGTAAGCTCCCCCTTCCGCGAACATACAAGGAGTTTGAATCGTCATGGCTGAGCTCTATCCCTACCCTCGTTTTTCCCTGGCCGAGCGCGACCGGCGCTGGCGCGCGGTGCGCGAGTCGATGCGGCGCGAGCGGCTCGAGGTCATTATTACGCCGCAGAACACCGGCCACTCGATGGACTACCAGTCGAACACGCGCTATCTGACGCACGTCGGCGGCGGCGGCGACTCGGACATCGCGGCCGTCTTCCCGCTGGCGGGCGATGTCACGGCGATCGCCACCTCGGCCGCGCCGCGCTGGCCGACGGTGCAGGAGTGGACCAAAGACGTGCGCGAGGCGCGCCGCAACTACGGCAAAGTGATCGTCGAGCGGCTGAAAGAGTTGAACGTCGAGCGCGGCCGCATCGGCATCACCGGCCTCGGCGAAGTCGAGGGCACGCGCACGCCCGAAGGCACGCTGCTTTACGGCACCTGGAAGCGGATCCGCGAGGCCTTCCCCGAGGCGGAGCTGGTCGACGCGACCGATCTGCTGGCGGAGATCCGCTACGTGAAAAGCCCGGAGGAGATCGAAGTCCTCACCAAATCGATGGAGATCGTCGAAGCGGGCATCGCCGCGGAGATCCAGGCAGCGAAGCCCGGCGCGCGGGACTGGGACGTGTGGGCGGCGACGCAGGCGGCATTGATGATGAACGGCTCGGAGATGCCGGTCCACTGCAACTGGGTGTCGGGCAAAAATCCCGTGCGCACCCTCACGCGCCCGAGCATGCGGCTTTTGGAAAGGGGCGACCTCATCATCAACGAGATCGAGGCGTCGTGGATCGGCTACCGCTCGCAGGGCGTCCAGCCGGTCTTCGTCGAGGTCGCCGATCCGGTGCATCTGGAATTGATCAAAGTGCAGCGCGAGGTCTTCAATCGCGTGAACGAGGCGCTGAAGCCCGGCATCACCGTGGCGGAGCTGGCCGAGCTGACGCGGAAAACCGGCGCCGCCGCGGCGCCCAAATCCGGCCCGGCGGCCGACGCCACCGCGGAGCTCACGATGCACGGCCGCGGCGCCGGCGACGACGGACCGATCATCACGTCGCACTCGCGGAACCCCAAACACATGGCCGTGGCGCTCAAGGAAAACATGGTCTTTATCTGCAAGCCCTCGGCGATCGCCGCCGACGGAAAATCCCTGTCCACCTGGGGCGACACCGTCGTCGTCACGCCCAAGGGCGGGCGGAGATTGGGAAAGAGGCCGCACGATCTGGCCGTGGCGCGGGGGTAGATGAGCCTATGGCCCGGAGCGCGCTGTGAAACGCGGCCTTCAATCGGCTGCCATTGGCCTCGTTCTCTTCGCCGCTTCGATCGCCCAATCGCAGACTCCGTCAACCATACCTGCCGGAACGGAAGTCTTAATCGGCGCGCCGAAAAAGATCCCCGAAGGCCTACTTGATTCCTTCAAAGACCGTCTGGCTAAAACTCCATCGGTCGCAGAGGCCTATCTCGCTCTGATTTTGGTAAAAGGACAGGGAGGAGAGCCCCACCTGCTGCTTTTTATTCGCATCGATGATGTGCCGAGCTTCACGAAGGACTTGATTCGAAACGATCTCGGCGGCGCGAGCGGGGCCTTCCTCGGCCAGGGCGAGTCGATCGACATCCTGACGGAGGAGACGCCGCCGGTAACCTCGGCCGTCAGGCAAGCGGTGAAGCCGTTTTATGTCCGGAGCCAATAACTCGCCATATTATTTCTCAAAAGGCGGCCGAATTCCTGCACGCAACTGCTGAAGGAGAAGCCGATGGCGGATTTTCTGCTCAGTTTTGAGCTCGACGAGAAGAGTAGTTGCCTGGAAATTCACGGCGACCCTGCGGGTCTGCAACGTCTATCGACAATCCTCTCCAAGCTGGTCGCCCATACGAGGGACGGCCATTTCGACCATGACCATTTGATGACGCCAGCCTGGGGTGGAAACGAACTCTCGGAAGAAAACAAAGGCGGAAACAGGCTGAATCACGTAAAAATTTACTGCTGGAAAGGTGAGAAATTTCAGACCTGAGACGCAACTAATGTTCGCCTCAACTCCATCCTTCGTCGCTAATTTATTGTTCCCAGCCCTCGCCGGCATCCTGGCCCTGGCTCTCGCTGGCTGCACAACGGCGCCGGCCGGATCGCGCATCGACAATATCCCCATGTACGGCCAGCCGGAGATTCCCCGGCCGGCTGTTTTGAAAGCGGCCGATGAATTATTTATTCAGCAGGCCGCCGGCGGTCTCGGCAGTCGCGAGAAAGCCGGCATAGCCTGGGCGATGGAAGGCGAGAAATATATGTCCGAGGGCAATCTCGACTTCGCCATGCGCCGCTATAACCAGTCTTGGCTGCTGAACCCCAACAGTTATCGACCGTACTGGGGTTTTGGAAGGGTCCTGACCGAGCAGGACAAATTCGACGAAGCGATCAAACACTTCGAAAAAGCGAAGCAGCTCATCGATGACGACTACCAGAAGACCGGGCTTCTTTCGGATCTCGGCGCGGCTTACGCCTTTAAAGGCGAGAGCATCTCGCAATCCAACGCCGACGAAAGAGCGCGCTACTTTGCTCTCGCCAACGAAAACTTCCGCGAGAGCGTCAAGTTGGACCCGAAATATGCAAATGCCTGGCGTCAGTGGGCGATGGCATTATACCGCGAAGGCGACTATGCGGGGGCCTGGGAAAAGGTAAAAGAGGCCCGGGCGCGAAACGCCAAATCTTTTCCGCCGACGTTTTTGCGCGACCTCGATCAAAAGATGCCGCCGCCGAAGTGAAAAACTGGGATCACGCTGGAATCTGTCTTCTCCTCCACCTCCACCCCACCACCCCCAACGCGATAATAGTCACGCCCCAGCCGAACCAGTCGCCGTATTTCACATAAGGCGTCTCGCCTTCCATGATCTCCACCTTCGCCGTCAGCACGCCTTTGGAAAAAATCGGCAGCTCGGCCGTGATCTCGCCTTTGGGGTTGACGACGGCCGTGAGGCCCGTGTTGGTCACGCGCACGAGCGTCCGCCGCGTCTCGATCGAGCGCCACTCGGCGAGACGCGCATGCTGTCGGGAGGCGACCGTGTCGCCGAACCAGGCGTCGTTGGTTAGGTTGACCAGCAGGTTGGCGCCCTTCTCCCGGACGAAGCGCCGCGCCAGCTCGGGCATGATGTCCTCGTAGCAGATGAGCGGCGCCGCCTTGACGCCGCCGGGGAGGTCGAGCGTCGCCGGCCCCGCGCCGCGCGTGAACCCTTCGCCGATCGGCGGCATGAAGGGAACGTGCGCCAGCACCGGCGCGAAGGGAATGTACTCGCCGAAGGCGAGCAGCACCTGCTTGTGGTAATGGCCGAGGACCCGGCCGGCGGAGTCGACGGCAAACGCGCTGTTGAAGGCCTTCATGTCGGGCCCGTCGGGAGCGCCGCGAAAGCTCCGCGCGCCGAAAATGAGCGCGGCGCCCGGCGGCAGCGCCGGGACGAACTCCGGCGGCATCCGCTCCGCGTCTTCCGGCACCCACGCCTCGACCGTGCTCTCGGGCCAGAGATAGAGCGCCGCATTCGGAACCGTCCGCGTGAGGTCGAGATAGGATTTGAGGTTGCTCTCTAAATAGGTGACGTTCCACTTGTGGAGAATATCGATGCTGCCCTGGACCGCGGCGATCTCCAGCGTCCGCGCGGCGCGCATGTCGGCGGACACCTCCTTCAGGCGCAAATGTCCGTAAATGAAATTACCTGCGAGGGCGAGCGCTAGGACCGCCGCGCTTGCGATTAAAACGCGCGCGCCGCGCGCCCGCAAAAACAGGAGTGCATAAAGCACCGCGTTCGCCCAGGCGAGCAGAAAGCCCGCGCCGTAGGGGCCGGTGAGATCGGCTGTCTGGATGAAGACGAGAAACGCCGATTGGCTGTTGGCCAGGTGCCAGGGAAAAAGCTGCGGCGCGAAAAACTCGACCGCGACCCAGAGAAGCGGCGGAAAAATCATGAGCGGTCCGAGGCCGCAAAAGTAGACGAGCAGGCCGAAGAGCGCGATGTGGAACCCGGCCAAAATCGAAAAGCCCAATAGGACAATTTCGCTGAGGCCGTACGGGATGCCGCCGAAGACCCGGACCGTGTGATCGACCCAATAAAAACCCATGAGGTGGGCTGCCGCTCCGGCGAGCCAGGCGACTAGAAACGCCCGGCGCGGGCCGCCGGCGCGTTCGACGGCCCAAAACAGCGGGACGAAGGCGATCCACGCCAGCGGGAAAAAGCCGGGATGGAGGAACGGCGCGGCCACCAGCGCGCCGCTCGAAACGGCGGCCAAAATGAGCGGCTGGGACCTGTTTTTTAGTTGATAATCGGGAGCGCTCAAAGGGTTCATTCCGGGAACGGCGCCGGCTCGAAAAGTCCAGCGACTACAACGGATTAGCCTCTAAGTTAGCATATGCGGGGAAGGGAAAGTAGCGCATTGGCGTTCTCCTCTGCAATTGGAGCGGCTGAAGGGTTGACAGGAAGATGTTTCATATATAAAACTTCAACTTGTAAACTATGATTGGCGCTCCATTCCTCAAGGTCAACGGCCTAAGAAAAAAATTCGGCAAGTTCGTCGCGGTGGACGACGTCAGCTTCGAGATCCCGAGCGGCGAAGTCCTGACGCTGCTCGGCCCCAGCGGCTGCGGCAAGACCACGACGCTCCGCATCATCGCCGGCTTCGAGCGGCCCAACAAGGGCGAGGTCGAGATCGACGGGCGCACCATCGTTTCGGCGGCGAAAAATATTTTCCTGCCGCCGGAAAAGCGCGAGATGGGCATGGTCTTTCAGTCCTATGCGATCTGGCCGCACATGACCGTCTTCGAAAACGTCGCCTACCCGCTCCGGCTCCGCTGGACGCCGGAGAGCCGGATCAAGGAAAAAGTCGGCTCGGTGCTGGAGCTGGTCGGCCTCTCCGGCCTGGAACAGCGCTCGGCCATGCTGCTCTCCGGCGGACAGCAGCAGCGCGTGGCCCTGGCGCGGGCGCTGGTCTATTCGCCGAAGATCCTCCTGCTCGACGAGCCGCTCTCGAACCTCGACGCCAAGCTCCGGGAGCAGATGCGCGTCGAGCTCAAGAGCCTGCAGCGCCGCCTCGGCATCACGGTCATCTTCGTCACCCACGACCAGGTCGAGGCGATGACGCTGTCCGACCGGCTGGTGGTCATGCGCGACGGCAGGATCGAGCAGATCGGCGCGCCGCGCGACATCTACGAGCGGCCCGAAACGCCGTTCGTCCAGGAGTTCTTGGGCCGGGTCATCTGGCTCGAGGGCGAAGTGGTCGAGCGCGGCTGGCAGGAGGTCATGGTGGCGCTCGCCGGCGATCACGGCGCCAGGATCCGCTGCGACACCGCCGACGACGCGATGCAAAAAGGCGACTCGGTCGTGGTCGCGATCCGCCCCGAGAAAGTCCAGCTCGAAAAGCGCTGCGGCGACGGCGGCTTCAATCAGGTGCCCTGCCGGGTGGAAAATTCGATCTTTTTGGGCGACCGCTACGAGTGCCACCTGCGCTACGGCGCGACCACCTTCATCCTGACGACCTCCTGCGAGGCGGCTTTTGCGAGCGGCGACAACATCCATTTAAGGCTCGCTCCGGAATCGGCGCGCATCTGGCGCAAGGACCATCCCAACGGCCGGAGCGCGCCGTGAAAGAGTTCCAGGTTATGAAGACATCCCTGTTGCGGCTCGTATGGGCGGCCGTTTGTTTTCCGGCGCTCGCGGGCGCGGCCTTCGCGCAGAGCGCGAGCCCCAATGGGAAAGCGGAATGGGACAGGACGCTCGAGCTGGCGAAAAAAGAAGGCCAGGTCGTCGTCTCGATCCCGGCGAGCAACGAGCTCCGAAAGCTGGTCGAGGAGGGATTCAAGAAGCGCTACTCCGCGATCGAGCTGGAGCTCGTCCCCTCGCGCGGCAGCACGATCATCCGGCGCATCGCCGACGAGTACAAGGCCGGCGTGCACCATTTCGACATCCACATCGGCGGCTCCAACTCGGTCGTGAGCGGGCTCCTCGACCAAGGGGTGCTGGAACCCGTCGAACCCTACTTCATTCTTCCCGAAGTCAAAGATCAGAAAAACTGGTGGGGCGGCCACATGTGGGTGGACCGGGCCAGGCGCTACATCTACGACTTTCAGGCCTATCTGACCGAAAGCATGTGGCGAAACGAGACGCTGACGAAGGCGGAGGAATTCAAAAACTACGACGATCTGTTGAACCCCAAGTGGAAAGGCAAGATCGGGTTTCTGGACCCGCGCACGCCGGGCGCGGGCGACTCCCTCTGGGCCTATATATGGTACGTCAAGGGCGAGGATTATTTAAAGAAGCTGGCGGGGCAGAGCCTCTCCATCGGCCGCGACCAGCGGCTGCTCGGCGAGAGCCTCGCCAAGGGCAAGATCGCCATCGTGATGGGCCTTACCTATTACTCGCTCCTGCCGTTCGTCAACGCCGGCCTGCCGGTGAAGCCCCTGCCCCACCTTAAAGAGGGCACGTTCGGCACGGGCGGCAGCGGCAATCTCGCGATCATCAAAAATCCGCCGCACCCGAACGCGACCAAGATTTTCGTCAACTGGCTTTTGAGCAGGGAAGGCCAGGAGATCACCACCAGGGCGCTGGGCCAGGCGACGCGCCGGCTCGACGTCGACACCAAATGGCTGAAGGAATACGGCGTGCTGCCGGCGAAGGACTCGCTTTCGGTCAAGGATTACCTCGACGTCGAAAACCAGTCGGAAGAGAAGCTCGAAAAGGTTCGCGAGCCGGCGATCAAGTTCGCCAACAAACTGCTCGATTAAAAGCTACGCGGAGAAACAAAACCGATGTCCCGAGAATATTACGCCGATCTGCGCCATTTCCTGGCCGAGCTGGAAAAGCGCGGCAAGCTCCACCGCTGGTCGCGGCCGGTCGACAAAGACAGCGAGCTGATGCCGCTCATGCGGCTGCAATACCGCGGGCGGCCGGACGAGGCGCGCCAGGCCTTTCTCTTCGAAAACGTCGTCAACGCCAAAGGCGGCCGCTACGACATGAAAGTCGTCACCGGCATGTACGGCTCGTCGCGCGAAATCATCGGCCTCGGCATGGGCTGCCAGGAACCGGGCGAAATCTACGAGAAGTGGCATGACGCGGTGACGCGCCCGATCGCCCCCGTCGTCGTCGGCCGGGGCGCGGTCCAGGAAGAGGTCCACACCGGCGATGAGATAGCGAAGCTCGGCCTCACGATGCTGCCGGCGCCCGTCGAGGAGCCGGGCTTCAGCGGCGCGATTCGGGTGACCTCGCCCTTCATCACCCAGGACCCGGAGACCGGCGCGCGGAACGTCGGCATGTACAGCGGCCATTTTTACGGACCGGACCGCTTTCTCGCCGGCATCGCGCGCGTCCACGACGCCATGCTCTACCACTTTCCCGTCGCCCGCCGGCGGAGCGAGCCTCTGCCCGTCGCCGTCTGTCTGGGCGCGCTTCCCGACGTCGCCTATGTCGCGGCGGCGAATATCCCCTACGGCGTGGACGAGCTGTCGGTCGCCGGCGCGATCCGCGGCCGGCCGGTCGAGCTGGTGCGCTGCAAAACGATTCCGCTGGAAGTGCCGGCCGAGGCGGAGATCATCATCGAAGGGGAGCTTTCGACCGACGAGGCGGCGCGCGAGAAGGCCTTTAGCGACTATCCCGGCTATCTGATGGCGGAGCACGCGTTGAAGCAGGTGGTCAAGGTCACGGCGATCACCTGCCGGCGCGGCGCGCTCTTTCCGGCGATTCTCGTCGGCCTCCCGCCCAGCGAATCGAACGGCATCTCGCGCACCTGCCGCGAGATGATGCTCGACAATTATTTGAAATACGGCTGCGGCATTCCCGAGGTCCTGGAAGTGAGCTGTCCGGAG
>DASWFA010000270.1:0-3840 GCA_036394475.1 Binatia bacterium | reverse complement strand
ATGGATTATTTATTCTGCGAAAAATATTTTAAATACTGCGTCAGGCGGAACACCGCCCCGAAAAAACCCAGGACCGACGCCCCGACGGTGACCCAGGGCGCCGTGCCGAACTGCCGGTCGATGAAATAACCCAGAATCAGCGAGCCCACGATGGTGCTGGGGATCTCCATGCCGATCGCGAGGTACTTGGCGAACTTGGCGAAGGGGACGCCGGAATTTCCCGGGCCGCCCTCGGGCTCCTTCTCCCCCCGCCCGCTCCGCGGAAGATTTATCATGAGGTCACGCCGAGTTCAACCTTTCGCCTCCTCCCGGGCCCAGGCGTCGCAGGCCTCCACCGCCCGGTCGAGGTCGGCCGCCTGGTGCGCGAGCGAGATAAACGCCGCCTCGAACTGCGACGGCGGCCAGTAGACGCCGCGGCCGAGCAGGGCGTGAAAAAAGCGCGCGAAGCGCGCGCGGTCGGCGCGCCGCGCGTCGTCGGCGCTCCGCGCCGCGGCGAGGCCGAAAAAAAGCGTCAGCATCGACCCCTGGCGCTGGACGGCGGCGGGAATCCGCCGCGCCGCGAGGACCCGCTCGAGCCCGGCTTGAAACCGCCGGCCTTTCTCCTCCAGCTCTTCGTAGACCCCCGGCCGCGCCAGCTCGCCGAGCGTCGCCAGGCCGGCGGCGACCGCGAGCGGATTCCCGGAAAGCGTGCCCGCCTGATAGACCGGCCCCTCCGGCGCCAGGAGATCCATGATCTCTCGGCGGCCGCCGAAGGCGCCGAGCGGGAGCCCGCCGCCGAGGATCTTGCCGAGGCAGGTGAGATCGGGGCGGAGGCGGAACAGCTCCTGCGCCCCGCCGGCGGCGACGCGGAAGCCGGTGATGACCTCGTCGAAGATGAGCAGCGCGCCGTGCCTGAGGGTGATCGCTCTCAGCGCGGCGAGAAAGCCGGGCGCCGGCAGAAGGACGCCCATGTTGCCGCAGACCGGCTCGACGATGACGGCGGCGACCCCGCCGGGATCGGCCGCGAAGAGGGCCTCGACCGCCGCGGCGTCGTTGAAGGGGGCGACGGCGGTCTCGGCCGTGAAGGCCGGCGGCACGCCGGCGCTGTCCGGGAGCGCGAGGCTCGCCACGCCGGAGCCGGCGCGGGCGAGCAGGCCGTCGGAGTGGCCGTGGTAGCAGCCGTCGAACTTGACGATCTTGTTGCGCCCGGTGAAAGCGCGCGCCAGGCGGACCGCGCTCATCGCCGCCTCGGTGCCCGAGCTGACGAGCCGGAGCTTCTCGATCGAGGGGAAGCGCTCCGCCACCGCCTCGGCGAGCTCCACTTCCGCGCCCGTGGGCGCGCCGAAGCTCGTGCCGCCGCGCAGCGCCCGCTCCACGGCGGCGAGAATCGCCGGATGCGCGTGCCCGAGGATCAAGGGCCCCCACGAGCCGACAAAATCGACGTACGCGCCGCCGTCGACGTCGTAGAGCTGCGCGCCGGCGCCGCGCGCGACGAACAGCGGCGCGCCGCCCACCGCCTTCCAGGCGCGGACCGGACTGTTGACGCCGCCGGGAATCTTTTCCGCGGCGCGCCGGTAGAGAGCGGCGGATTTTTCCGGCATCGTTTTGGCCTAACACCGCGGGCGATTGCGCGCAAGCGCGCGGGCGCGCCGGGAAAATCTTTTTTATAATTTTTTTCTTGCATTGGTGGTTGAAAAGGATTATGAAAAACTCCGCCGCGACAAAAAGATTCGGGAGCGATCGACTCGTTCGGCGATCGGCCGATTTTTTTTGCCGCGCTGTCGCTATTGCCAACAATGTAGACCGAAACGAGATGTTCGGCGCGAACTTCGACCAGGGTGAATCTTTCTTGCGCTTGTCATGCCAAATCGCTCCGCTCGAGTTTCCGCGTTCCGGCCGGTTCACTCGACGGCCGAGCAGCGCCCGTAACCGCATAAAGTCCCTTGGAAATTTCGAGTTATCCACAGCTGTGGATAATTTTGTTTGTAACTCGTCGGCCGTTTTGACTGCAAAAACAACAAGTTAGGGTAAAATCCGCCCAAGGTAGGCCATGAGCGAGCTTTGGCAAGGAGTATTGACCCAACTGCGCGAGCGGTTGGGCGTGCAGAATTTCGAGACCTGGGTCAAGCCGATCCGGGTGCGAGAGACGACGGACGAAGAGATCACGCTGGAAGTCCCGAACAAGTTCTTTCGCGACTGGCTGTCCGAGCATTTTCTCGGCTCGATCCACGAGAGCGTCGCTTCGATCGGACACAAAAGCCTCAAGGTCTCGCTGGTCGTCAACCAGAAGCTGCAAAGCGCCGGCGCGCCGGCCGAGAAGAAAGCCGAGCGCGAGCCGGCCAGGGCGCCGCGCGTCAATAATTTAATCCCCAAGTACAATTTCGAGAACTTCGTCGTCGGCGCGAGCAACCAGTTCGCCCACGCCGCCTCGCTGGCCGTCGCCAACCAGCCCGGCGAGCATTACAACCCCCTGTTCATCTACGGCGGGGTCGGCCTCGGCAAGACGCACCTGATCAACGCCATCGGCCACCGCATCGTCGAGAAACGGGCGTCGCTGAAGGTCGTTTACCTGAGCTCCGAGTCGTTCATGAACGAGCTGATCGCGTCACTCCGCCGGGACAAGATGGACGAGTTCAAGACCCGCTTCCGCAACGTCGACGCCCTGATCGTCGACGACGTGCAGTTCATCGGCGGCAAGGAGCGGACCCAGGAGGAGTTCTTCCACACGTTCAACTCGCTCTACGAGTCGCACAAGCAGATCATCATCACCTCGGACAAGTTTCCCAAGGAGATCCCCGAGCTGGAAGACCGCCTGAGGAACCGGTTCGAGTGGGGGCTGATCGCCGACATCCAGCCGCCCGACATGGAGACGCGGGTGGCGATCCTGCAAAAAAAAGCCGAGGCCGAGGGGGTGGTGCTGCCGCACGAGGTGGGCATTTTCCTGGCGTCGCACATCGACTCCAACGTGCGCGAGCTGGAAGGCTCGCTCACCCGGCTCGGCGCCTTCGCCTCGCTCACCAAGACCGAGATCACGATCGACCTGGCGAAAGAGGTGCTGCAGAACACGCTCCGGGGCAACTCGCGCGAGGTGACCATCGAGAGCATCCAGAAGACCATCTGCGACTACTTCAACATCAAGCTCGGCGATCTCAAAGCCAAGCGCCGCACCAAGGACATCGCGCTGCCCCGCCAGGTGGCGATGTACCTGTCCCGCAAGTACACCGCGACTTCGTTTCCGGCCATCGGGTCGAAATTCGGCGGCCGGGACCATTCGACCGTGATCCACGCCGCCAAGACGATCGAGAAGAAGCTGAAAGACGACCCGCAGATGCAACGCACGATCGAAAAATTGGAAAAAAACCTCAACATCAAACGGTAGTGGAATAGCTGTGGGTACAGGCGACACACTGTGGACAAAACCGGCCGCCGGGCCGGCGCGGGGCCCGGGCTGTTTACGGGCGGGGGATAGCCGGGGTTTTTGTGCACAGGAAAAAAGCCATGCCGGGGTTGGACATAGCCGGCTTTTGCACCCTATCAACAGGCCCTACTATTACTCCTTAGTTTAATTTATAAGGGGAGTAAGAATAGTCAGGAGGGATAAATGGAATTCAGGGCCAAACGCGGGGACCTTCTCGCCACGCTTTACTGGACCCAGGGCATCGTCGAGCGGCGCAACACGATGCCGATCCTCGCCAACGTCCTGATCGAGGCCAAGAACGGGGAGATCCACCTGACCGCGACCGATCTCGAGGTCGGCATCCGGGGCAAGCTCGAAGGCGAGGTCGTGCGCGACGGCGTCGTCACGGTGGGCGCGAAGAAGCTCTACGAGATCGTCCGCGAGGCGCCGGAGGAGACGCTCCA
>DASWFA010000269.1:0-14889 GCA_036394475.1 Binatia bacterium | reverse complement strand
GCAGTTTTATCTGCTGGCGGTCGTCGCCGTGATCAACAGCGTCATCTCGCTTTATTATTACGCGCGCGTCGTCAAGGTCATGTTCCTCGATTTCCCCGAGCCCGCCGACGGCCCGGTCGAGATCCATGCCAGCGCCGCGGTGCTGCTCGGCCTGCTCTCGACTCTGACCCTGGTTTTCGGCATTTACTGGGGGCCCCTGGTCGAATTTACCAATCAGTCGCTTCAATTCTTCACCAAGTAATCCCGCCGTTCCGGGTGACGTTTTTTGGCGTTTCTCCGCCAATTGGCGACACTGGCGCATCCATTTTCTTCCCAACCACGGGAAAAAACCAACACAATCGATACCTTCCGCTGTGGCACCCGGCTTGCTGTGATATCCACCGACGAACTCGGTAGGTAAAGGAGACGGCCATGGGTACAGCTCACAGTGCTTTCTTCCGATTGGTGGTGGCGCTATCGGCGCTGGCGTGGTGTTTTAGCGCCGCGGCGCTCTGTTTCGCCGAACAGCCGACCGAGCAGATCAGGACGGCCATGGAGCGCGTTTCCGAGGTGCTGCAGGACGTCAGCGCCAAAAGGGGCGCCAACAAGGACGAGGCGATCGAGAAGATTCGCCGGATTCTTCTGCCGAGCTTCGATTTTACCGAAATGGCCCGGCGGTCCATGGGCAGCCATTGGCAGGATCTGAACGGGAGGCAGAGCGAGTTCGTCGCCGCCTTCGCCGGCTTCGTCGAGGGCTCCTACCTGAGCACGCTGGAGTCCTATCGGGGAGAAAAGATCGTCTATATGCGCGAGCGGGTGGAGCAGGAGCTGGCCGAGGTCGATACGCAGATCCTGCACGGCGCGGGCGAGGCGCTCTCCGTCAACTACCGCCTCCATCTCGTCGAGGGCCAGTGGAAAGTCTACGACGTCGTCGTCGACGACATCAGCCTCACGACCAACTTTCGCTCGCAGTTCAACCGGGTCCTCGCCACCGCCTCGATGGACGAGCTCATGAAGAAGCTGCGCGCGAAGGCGCCCGGCGCACCGGCTTGAAACTCCGATAGCCGGAAGCGCGCGGACGCGTTATAATAAGCCACGGTTTTCCGTCGACCGGCGTAAAACGCATGTGGCTCACTCGCCTGACCGTTGTTATTTTTTGTCTTGCTTCCGCTCCCGCGCCGGCTGCCGAGCCCCGGGAAGTAACCTTCCCGAGCGGGCAGCTCGCGCTCCATGGATTCCTCTATAGGCCGCCGGGCGCCGGCCCCTTTCCCGCGGTCGTTTACAGTCACGGCAGCGAGCGCCAGCCGGGCGCGAAACCGGAGATCGGAAACTTTTTCTCCGACAACGGCTACGCGCTCTTCACGCCGCACCGGCGCGGCCACGGCCGCTCGCCGCCGGACCGCCAGGTGGACGCGCTCTACGATCAGGGGGCGCGCGGCATCGTCGCACTGCATGAGCTCCACCTCGACGATACGATGGCGGCGATCGCTTATGCCCGGTCCCTTCCCTACGTAGACCCGGACAGAGTCGCCGTCGCCGGCTGCTCGTACGGCGGCATTCAAACTTTGCTGGCGGCCGAAAAAGGCGCGGGGCTCCGCGCCGCGGCCGCCTTCGCCGCGGCCGCCGAGTCGTGGAGCCGGTCCAGGCCGCTGCAGTCCCGGCTGCTCGCCGCGGTGCGCGCGGCCCGCGCCCCCGTTCTCTTCATCCAGGCGGAAAACGATTACAATCTGACCCCGAGCCTGGTCCTGGCCGAGGCGATGGAAAATTCGGGCAAGCCCCACAAGCGGGTGATCTTCCCTCCCTACGGCCAAAGCCACCAGGAAGGCCACGGCGGTTTTTGTTTCCAGGCCACCCGGGTCTGGGGCGCCGAGGTGCTGTCGTTCCTGGGCGCCTCCATGCCGCGCTGACGACGCCTTGACAATCCGGCCTGCGGGCCAATAAGTAAGTAGGGCGGTTGGCGCACCGTCCCTTACGAGGTTTTTATGCTCGATACAGCGAAGCAAAAAGAGATTCTCCGCACCATGGTCGTGATCCGGGCCTTCGAGGAGAAGCTCAACGAGCTTTACCAGAACAAGGTGATGTTCGGGAGCCCGCACTCCTACCGCGGCCAGGAAGCGATCGCCGCCGGCGTGTGCGCGGCGCTCGAAGCGGGCGACCTCATCGCGAGCTATCACCGGGGCACCGGCCACCTCGTCGCCAAAGGGGCGGATCTTTACAGGCTCCTCTGCGAATGCATCGGCCGCCTCGACGGCTATTCCAAAGGCCGCGGCGGCAAGATGCACATGGGCGACCTCTCGTTCGGCTTTCTCGGCAACACCGGCACGGTCGGCGCCACGGTGCCGTTCGCGACCGGCGCCGCGCTGGCGGCGCAGATAAGACAGAGCCGGGAAGTGGCGGTGAGCTTCATGGGCGACGGCGCGATGAACCAGGGCGTGGTCCACGAGGCGATGAACTTCGCCGGCCTGTGGAAGCTGCCCGTGATCTACATTGTCGAGAATAATTTGTACGCCATGACCGTGAGCCTGGAGAAAAGCGTCGCGGTCAAGCATCTGGCGGAGCGAGCCGCGGGCTACGGCTTCGAAGGCAAGGTGATCGACGGCAACGACGTCGAGCTGGTCCATGAAGAGACGCGCAGGGCGGTCGACAAGGCGCGCCGCGGCGACGGGCCGACGCTGCTCGAATGTCTCACCTACCGATGGGACGGCCATTTCGGCGGCGATCCCGGCACCGGCTACCGCGCCAAGGAAGAAATAGAAGAATGGAAACAGCGCGATCCGATCCGCCGGTTCAAGGAAAAGATGATCGCCGGGAATCGCTTCAGCGAAGCGGAGTTCGAGAAGATGAGCGCGGCGGTCTACGCCGAGCTGGATGAGGTGGCGGTCCGGGCGCAGGCGTCGCCGCTGCCGCCGGCGGAGGTGGACATAGAAAGCGTGTTTGCGCGATAGAACAATAGAATAGACGCGCCTCGGCGCGAGCCCTTCCGGCCGAGGGCAATGGGTCCGTGGCTTGAGGCAGGCTTCAAACGATTGATTTGGATCGTCCGCCGGCGATGAACGCAAGCGAATCGACAAGCACCAAAAAGGTCGGCGCGGCTGCCCTCGGCCTTCAGGGCTCGCGCCTTCGGCGGGATAAATCGGGTGAGGCCTCGGGGCGGGCCCTTTCGGGCGAGGGCGATAGGCCTGCGGCTTGAGTCGGGCTTCGAGCGATGGGTTTGAATCGACCGGCAATGGTGAGATCAAGCAGATCGGCGGCACCAAACACTTCGGCGCGAATTCACGTTCAGGCGCCCTCGCCCTTCCCGGCCGGCCCCTTCGGTCCGGGTAAAGAAAGGGATGGATGTGATTTAGCCGCCGCGTCTTTGCTCGATGTGGATGGATTAAATTAAACAAAAATGGAGCCGGAGACTAAGGTGAAGGAGATGCGCCTGCAAGAGGCGCTCCGCGAGACGCTCCGCTACGAGATGGCGCGCGACCCGCGCGTCTTCGTCATGGGCGAAGACGTGGCGCTGTTCGGCGGCGCTTACGGCGTCACGCGCGGGCTCCTCCAGGAATTCGGCGAGAGCCGCGTGCGCGACACGCCGATCTCCGAGGCCGGGCTGGTGGGGCTGGCCGCCGGCGCGGCGATCAACGGCATGCGGCCGGTCGTGGAGATCCAGTTCTGCGATCTCCTGCCGCTCTGCATGGACCAGCTCGTCACGCACGCCGCGCGCTATCACTACATGACCGGCGGCAGGATCTCGGTCCCCATCGTCATCCGCAACAAGTTCGGCACGCGTCCGGGCGGCGGCCCGAGCCATTCGAGCTCGAACCACGGCGCGTTCATCCCGTTCCCGGGGCTCAAGATCATCGCCCCCGCGACGCCCGCCGACGCCAAGGGGCTTTTGCTCTCGGCGATCCGCGATCCCAACCCGGTTCTCTGCTTCGAAAGCCATCACCTTTACGGCGTCAAAGGGCCGGTCCCCGAAGGCGACTACACCGTGCCGATCGGCAAGGCGGCCGTGCGCCGGGCCGGCAAGGATCTCACGATTGTCACCTGCGGCGGCATGGTGCTCAAGGCGGACGAGGCGGCGGACCGGCTCAAGGCGAAGGGCATCGAAGCCGAGATCGTCGACCTGCGCTCGCTCGCGCCGCTCGATAAAGAGACGATTTTTAAATCCGTCGCCAAGACCAAGCGGGCGATGATCGTCGACGAGGGGCCGGTCGTCGGCGGCATCACCGCCGAGCTGGCGGCGACCATCCAGGAAAATCTCTTCTCGGACTTGAAGGGGCCCGTGATCCGCGTCGGCGCCTATCCAATTCCGCCGCCGCACAGCGGACCGCTGGTCGAGGCGATGGTGCCGGGCGTGGACAAGATCGAGGCGGAGGCGCTGCGGCTGGTGGGGTGGTGATTTTTCTTGGGCGTCGATTATCTACTATCTTTGTCGGTTCCAGGCTCGCTTTCAGCTCCATCGCGGTCTTCCCGGTCGCGCAACAGCCAGTAGACGATTCCCAACACCAGCGTGGCGCTCGCCAGCGCCGCAATGGTCGCCGCGTTCGTTCCGCTGACGTCGAGAATGAGAAATTTGCGGCTGAGCGCGAGGAGGGCGATTAGGAGAACGGTTTTTACCTGGATGATGCCCTGGTGCCTGAGCGCCACGCGAATGATGGAATGCCTGAACTCCATCGCGATCAGGAGCGTCATGATCGATCCGAACAGCGCATGGAACACCTCGGGGTCGAGCAGGTTGACCGCGCCGCTCACCAACAGAGGCAGAACCTGGTGCAACAACTGGAAGAGGGCGATGACGATGACGGCGGCGATGACCAGGCTCAGCACGGTGGCGATGACCTGCTCGAAGCGCTCGTAACCCGTGAGGATGGCCCAGCGCGCGCGCGTTTCGCTGAATGGCCGGGGCGGTGAACTGTTCTCGCCGGTCATATGTCTCCCCTCCGGTCCGCCGGCCCTCTACGTCAACGGGATCATGATGTGCGTCTGGTACGGCTTGCGCCGGCACAGCCGCTCGTACCACGCGCTCACGTGCTCGAGCTTCGGCCGCTCGATCGGCAGATTGAACCAGCGGTAGGCCCAGACGCCGAGCGGGATGTCGCCGATCGTGAACTCGTCGCCCGCGAGATATTTGTTTTTCGCCAGCCGGTCGTCGACGATTTTCCATAACGCGGCGCTTTTTCCGACCGCGGCCTGGATCGCCGCCTGGTCGCGCTTGTCCTCCGGGGTGCGGATCAAGGCCCAAAAGAGCGGCACGATGGCGGGATTCATCGTGGACAGCTGCCAGTCCATCCAGCGGCTCGCCTGGGCCCGCCCCTCGGGCGTCGCCTGGACGAGATTTCCGCCGCCGTATTTCTCGGTCAGGTAGCGCACGATCGTGTTCGATTCCCATAAAATCAGGCCGCCGTCCTCGATCGTGGGCACGAGGCCGTTGGGGTTCAAATCCAGATAAGGCTTTTCCTTGTTGCCGCCGAACTTGCCGCCCAAATCGACGCGCTCGAAGTCGACGCCGAGCTCGCCCGAGCACCAGACCACCTTTTGCACGTTGGACGAGTCGTTTCTGCCCCAGATTTTGATCTTGGTCGCCGCCATAAATACCCTCCCTGTTTTTTGATCCTTTAGCACCCTTCAGGCTTAAAGTGTACAGTTCACTGGAAAATCGGCCCCTCCGCCTCTACCGTTTTGTCATGCGATCTGATAAGAAAAGGGTTTTCGTAGGGCCAAAAAGCCGTGGAGGGGGTTATGACGCGAAGGTCGGCATCGTGCGGGATGCTGGTTATGGTTCTGGTCCTGGGGGTCTTGGCCGAGGGCGCGCCCGCCCAGGACAAGGCCGAAGGCAAAAAATATTACACGACCTATTGCTCCAGCTGCCACGGCGAGAGCGGCAAGGGGGACGGCGCGGCGGCGGTATCGTTGCCCGTCAAGCCGGCCGACCATACCGACGGCACGGTCATGAACCAGATCCCGGACAAGGTCCTGTTCGAGATCATCTCCAAGGGCGGTCAGGCGGCGGGCAAATCGTCTTTTATGCCCGGATGGGGCAGCCAGTTAAAGGAAAAGCAGATCCGCGACATCGTCGCCTATCTCAGAAGCATCGCCAACCCCCCTTATAAGCCCGGGAAGTAAGGAAAATCCGTGAGCGGTCCCTTGACGTTTGGGAAAACGTGTTTACATTGCCATCCACCGGCGGCTCCGTCGGTGGATAAATCTATGTTTTTTTAGGAGGTTTTTGTATGGCGCTCAAAGTTCGTCCCCTGCGGGACAGGGTCATCGTGCAGCGAATCGCACAACAGGAAAAGAGCCGGGGCGGCATCATCATACCGGATACCGCCAAGGAAAAGCCCCAGGAGGGGCGCGTGGTGGCGGTCGGCCGGGGCCGGGAGGAAGACGGCAAGATCATCCCTCTGGACGTAAAGGCCGGCGACAAGATTTTGTTCGGGAAATATTCCGGCGCCGAGATCCAGCTCGGCGGCGAGGAGCACCTGATCCTTCGGGAAGAAGACATTTTAGGAATCGTGGAATAGTCGAAAATAAGGGAGGTTCGAGATGGCTGCGAAAGAAGTAAAATTCAGTGAAGAGGCGAGAGCCAAAGTCCTGCGCGGGGTGAATATACTGGCCGATACCGTGATCGTCACGCTCGGGCCCAAGGGCCGCAACGTCGTCCTGGAAAAATCCTGGGGCGCGCCGAACATTACCAAAGACGGCGTCACGGTGGCCAAGGAGATCCAGCTCGAAGACAAGTTCGAGAACATGGGCGCCCAGATGGTCAAAGAGGTGGCGAGCAAGACCTCCGACATCGCCGGCGACGGCACGACGACGGCAACGGTCTTGTCGCGGGCCATCTTCAGCGAGGGGCTCAAGCTGGTCGCCGCCGGCCACGATCCGATGGCGCTCAAGCGCGGCCTCGACAAAGCGGTGGCCAAGGTCGTGGAAGAGCTGAAGGCGATGTCCAAGCCGACGCGCGACCGGGGCGAGATCGCCCAGGTCGGCACCATCTCCGCCAATAACGACCGCACCATCGGCGAGATCCTCGCCGAGGCGATGGACAAGGTCGGCAAGGAGGGCGTGATCACCGTCGAGGAGGCCAAAGGCCTCGAGACGACGCTCGACCTCGTCGAAGGGATGCGCTTCGACCGCGGCTATCTCTCGCCTTATTTCGTCACCGATCCGGAGCGCATGGAGGCGGTTTACGAAGACGCGCTCATCCTGATCAACGAAAAGAAGATCTCCAGCATGAAAGACCTGCTCCCGGTTCTGGAAAACGTGGCCAAGACCGGCAAGCCGTTGTTGATCATCGCCGAAGACGTCGAGGGGGAGGCGCTGGCGACGCTGGTCGTCAACAAGATCCGCGGCACCCTGAAAGTCGTGGCCGTGAAAGCGCCGGGCTTCGGCGACCGGCGGAAGGCTATGTTGGAAGACATCGCCGTCCTGACCGACGGCCGCCTGATCGCGGAAGAGCTCGGCATCAAGCTCGAAAACATCAGCTTGAAAGACTTGGGCCGCGCCAAGCGGATCATCGTCGATAAAGACAACACGACCATCGTCGAAGGCGCGGGCAAGAAATCGGCGATCGAAGCCCGGATCAACCAGCTGCGCGCGCAGATCGAGGAGACCACCTCCGATTACGACCGGGAAAAGCTCCAGGAGCGGCTGGCCAAGCTGGCCGGCGGCGTCGCCGTGGTCAAAGTCGGCGCGGCGACCGAGATGGAGATGAAGGAAAAAAAGGCGCGCGTCGAAGACGCGCTCCACGCCACCCGCGCGGCGGTGGAGGAGGGGATCGTGCCGGGCGGCGGCGTGGCCCTGGTGCGCGCCTCCGCGGGCCTGGCCAATCTCCGGGTGAGCGAGGAGGAGAAAATCGGCGTGCGGGTCATTCAAAAGGCCCTCGAAGAGCCGCTCCGCTGGATCGCCCACAACGCGGGTGCGGACGGCGCCGTGGTGCTGGACAAAGTGAAGAGCGGCAAGGGGGCCTTCGGCTTCAACGCGGCGAAGGAAGAGTACGAGGATCTGGTCAAGGCGGGCATCGTGGACCCCACCAAGGTGGTCCGCACCGCGCTGCAGAACGCGGCGTCGGTGGCCGGCCTGATGATCACGACCGAAGCGATGATCGCGGATAAGCCGGAGAAGAAAAAAGACGCGCCCGAGATGCCGCACGGACACGACGATTATTAGCGGCAGACCATAAAGGCCCTCCATTTGCGACGCCGGGCCGAATGCATCTCTCCGGCCCGATGCGATGGGCCGGTACTACGCTCGGCCGTTATACGCTCGATGCTCCACGCTCGACGCATCGGGCCTTCGAGATACACCCGGCCGGGCGTTGCGCTAGTTGCGCTCGGTCCGGCCCGCTCGACGTGCTGAAAAAAGTACGCCTGCGCTCGCCGTTCTCGCGCGCCTTGGAGCTGGGACCTTCTGACGGCCGCCAGAAAAATTGTAAGCGCAGAGAATAAAAAAGGGGGCCCTTCGGCCCCTTTTTTATTCAGGTCCAAGTAAAATCTACTCGTAGGAATAGCCGGCGAGAAAGGGGTAGGGCTTCATCATTGCCGCCACCCGCTCGATGTTTTCCGGGCTCCAGGGGAGCTTGTGCCGGCTCTTTTGCGGCGCTTTAAAAATGATGTCCGCGCAGTCCTGCAGGTAGTCGCGCAGGGGCTCGACCTCGATAAGAAGGCAGAGGTCCCGGAGCCATTTTTTCGGGTCTTCGATCAGCGCCTCCTGGCGCACGTCGAGGATGTCGGCGGGGTCGATCTGCGTTTTAGCCCTGGCCACGGTCTCGACCCGGGAAAAAAAGTTTTCGATGCGGTTCTCCAGCGTGAGGCCGCGCTGGTTTCTGGTCGTCATCGTCGTGATGGTGTCGTAGGGATTGCGGATCACGTGGATGAATTTAGTTTTTATCCCGATGGTCTTGTAGAGCGAGTTCAGCAGCCCGGGGTTCGAGTGCAGCCGGGTGCTGGACCGGCCGCCTTTTTTGTCCCCGATGACGAGCAGCTCGCGAAACCGCCCCTGCCACTGGCGCGGCACCTGATACGAATAGCCCGAGTATCCCCGGCCGCGCGCCGCCAGCCTTTTGGAGTTTTCCAGCAGGAGATAAAAAATCTGGTCCCGGCTGAAGCCGGCGTGGACGTATTTCAGCACGTCGAGCTCGTGCGCGATGATCACGTCGGGATGCGCGTCGAGCAGGGAGCCGACGAGGCTGTGGCCGCTCCGAGGGTAGCCCAAGAACATGCAGTAGGTCCGGATCCCGGTAAACAGGTCTCTATAGGGGCGGCTGTTATAGTAGGTCTTGGCGTACAGCCGGGTCCAGGTAAAAGGATTCGAGAGATTGTGCGGCATCGTGTGGGCTTCCGCCCAAATAATCCGATCGCCGATTCGTTGTCAAGGCTGGCGGGTTTTCCGGATAACGGGCAAAAAAAGGGGGAGGACTTTGTCCCCCCCCCTTTTCGCTTGAGCGCTATTCTTAGTTCACGCTGACGGTGATCTTCTTCGGCTTCGGCTCCTCGGCTTTCGGCACGTGGACTTCGAGGATGCCGTCGCGGTAGGTCGCCTTGACGGCGTCTTGCCGCGCCTTCTCGGGCAGGTAGAAAGAACGGGAGAATTTTCCCGCGAGCCGCTCCGACCGGTGATACTGCACCCCGTCGGCGGGTTCTTCCGACTTCCTCTCGCCGGAGAGAGTCAGCGCGCCGTCTTTGATCTCGAGGTTGAAGTCCTCCAGCTTCATGCCCGGCAGCTCGGCGCGGATCACATAGGAATCCTTGCTCTCGAGAATATTCACCGGTGGATACCAGACCCCGGCTGCCGGCGTTTGTTCCCGGCGGCCCCAGGCCTGTTCGAACAGGTCATCGATTCTTGATTGGATCCTCGACTGTGCGCCGTTGAAACCGTCGAAAGGCTCCCATCTTGCCAAATCGAACATAGGTAAAAGCTCCTTTCCATGTTTTTATTACGAGGAAAAGCTAATCACGCTCCGGCGGGCTGTCAAGGGGCCTTTCCGGCCGGCGTTTATCCCCACCGGCCACTTGACAGAATCGCGCCGGTGATTAAATTTTTGTTGATAGGTTTTTTCGATACCGAGGGAACGTGCATGGCGGGTCGACCAGGCGAAGATCACCGCCGGCTTCAGGGTTCATGAAGGGCTTTGCCCGGCGCGGTTGGCGCGCCGCCCCCGGCGATTTATTTCGCCGGGACCGTCCTGGGCTTCCCCTTGTCGTAGAGGGCGAAGACGACGGCCTTCAGCGTGTCGGTCTTGCTGGGATTTTTAACTTCGTGCACCTGGTTGGGCGCGAGGTAGACCAGAGAGCCGCGCCGTTGCGTGATCGGCGTGTTGTTGCCGCCCGCCTCGACCGCGGCGGCGCCTTCCAGGATATAGGCCATCTCGCTGCCCGGATGCGAGTGCTTGCCGGTGGCGGCGCCCGGCGCCATTTCGATCACGAAAACCTCCGCTTCTTTTCCCTGGATCCCCTCGAGCTCGGTACTCAACATCGAGGTGTACTTGATCGCTTCCTGCGGCGGCGCCTGCGCCTGGAGAAGCCGGTCGGCGGCAAAGCCGACGGCCAGTCCGACTGCAAGCATCGCTGCCGGGATGAAAATACGGCGTTTCATAAGGCCCCTCCTGAGTGATCGAAACTATAGGCCGCGCCTGGTGAAATTGCAACGCGCCGGCCGCAGCTTTCCTTGACATCTCGGGCGTTTTCCAATAGAAAAAAATTGTTCATCGAGGCTGGCCCCATAGCTTCCTCCGTGCCGCTCGCGGGAGCGGGCGCGGTTCTTTTTAACGCGGACTTTGATGTCTCATCCTTTCTTCCCGGTACTGGTCCTGTTCGTCCTGGCAGGCTCGGTGGTGCTGGCGCTGCTGCTCGTCGCGCAGACGGTCGGCCCCAAAAAGCCGAGCCCGATCAAAGACGATCCCTTCGAGTCGGGCAACCCGCCGAAAGGGGACGCGCGGATTCGCTTTCCGGTGAAGTTCTACATGGTGGCCATGCTGTTTCTCATCTTCGATCTGGAGGCCGTTTTTCTCTACCCCTGGGCGATCCTGTTTCGCCGCCTGGGCGTTTTCGGCCTGGTGGAGATGGGGATCTTCCTGCTCATCGTCGTGATCGGCTTCGTTTACGCCTGGGAAAAGGGCGCTCTGGAGCTGGGATGACCGACGCGACGCTGGAAGAGATCCGCCAAAAACTCGGCGCGGCGCTCCTGGACTCGCACGCCTTTCGCGGCGACGAGACGGTGGTAGTCCGCCGGGAGGGGTTGCTGGAGACGTTTCGCCGGCTCAAGGAAGACCCCGGTCTCGGCTTCGATTTTCTTTCCGATCTCACCGCGGTCGATTACCTGGGTAAAAAAGAGCCGCGCTTCGAAGTCGTCTATCATCTGCTCGCGCTCGCCAAAAGCCGGCGCCTGCGCGTGAAAGTTCCGGTGGCGGAGAGCGAGCCCGAAGTGGATTCGCTGACGCCGCTCTGGCGGGGGGCCGACTGGCTCGAGCGCGAGGTGTGGGACATGTACGGCATTCGCTTCCGGGGCCATCCCGACTTGCGGCGCATCCTGCTCTACGAGGAGTTCCGCGGCCATCCGCTCCGGAAGGACTACCCGGTGAATCAGCGCCAGCCGTTGGTCCCGGAGCGGCCGCTGGCGGGCACCTTCGTCGACGCCAAGTCGGACAACAAACTCTTACAATTGAAACAGCAGCTGGAGCGCAAGCGTTAAGCCGCGCCCGCCGCCGCGAAACCATGAAAGCCGAAGTCAAAGAGCTGCCGCTGGAGACTATGGATTTGCAGATGGGACCGTCCCATCCGGCGACCCATGGGACGATCAAGTTCAACCTCAGGCTGGAGGGCGAGAAGGTGCTGGCGTGCGACACGGAGGTGGGCTACCTCCACCGCGGCTTCGACAAGATGTCCGAGCAGGCGACCTGGACCCAGGTGATCCCCTACACCGACCGGCTGAACTACGTCTCGCCGCTGATCAACAACGTCGGCTACGCCCTGGCGGTGGAAAAGCTTCTCGGCGTGGAGACGCCGCCGCGCTGCCAGTTCATCCGCGTCCTCGTGAGCGAGATCTCGCGCATCACCGATCACCTCACCTGCTGCGGCATGGCGTGCTCGGAGCTGGGCGCGGTCACCGCGGGCTTTTACATGATCGAGGCGCGCGAGCTTTTGACCCGCATCGTCGAGGCGCTCACCGGCGCGCGTCTCACGGTCTCCTACGTGCGCATCGGCGGGCTCAAGCACGATCTGCCCGCCGGCTTCCACGAGCAGGTCGCGAGCGCCTTCGCCAAGACGCGGCGCATTCTGGCCGACTGCGACAAGCTCCTCTCGCGCAACCGCATCTTTATCGACCGGATGTCGAACGTCGGCGTCATCTCGAAGGAGACCGCGCTCGACTACGGCCTCACCGGCCCGATCCTCCGCTCCACCGGGGTCGACTACGACGTCCGCAAAGCGCAGCCGTACCTCGTCTACGATCAGATGGACTTCACCGTGCCGCTCGGAACCAGGGGCGACAACTACGACCGCTTCGTCTGCCGCATCGAGGAGATCGAGCAGAGCATCCGGATCGTCGAGCAGGCGCTCGACCGGCTGCCGATGGGCCCGATTTCAATAGACGACCCGCTGATCGTGCTGCCGGAAAAGGAAAAGGTCTACAACAGCATCGAAGGGCTGATGCACCACTTCAAGATCATCATGGAAGGGGTGCAGGTCCCGCCCGGCGAGGTTTATCTCCCCGTCGAGGGCGGCAACGGCGAGCTCGGCTTTTACGTCGTGAGCCAGGGGGGCGGCCGGCCCTATCGCCTGCGCGTGCGGCCGCCCTGCTTCATCGCCATGGGGGCGTTTCACGAGATGATCCGGGGCTACACCGTGGCGGACATCGTGCCGACTTTCGGCATGATCAACATGATCGGCGGCGAGTGCGACCGATAGTTTTCGAGAAACCAATGGCCGTGCAATTCTCGGAAGAATCGCTGAAAAAGTTCGATGAGATCGTCGGCCGCTACCCGAAAAAAGAGGCGGCGATGCTGCCGGTGCTCTACCTGGCGCAGCGGGAGTTCGGCTACATCAGCCCGGAAGTGATGGCCTACGTCTCCGAGATCATGGACGTCCCGGTGGCGCGGGTTTACGGCGTGGTCACGTTCTACACGATGTTCAACATGAAGCCGATCGGGCGGCACCATGTCCAGGTCTGCCGCACGCTGCCCTGCGCGCTCGCGGGGGCGGAGCGGATCACCGCGGCGATCGGGGCGAAGCTCAAGATCGGCGTCGGCGAGACCACGGCCGACGGCCGGTTCACGCTGTCGGAGGTCGAATGCCTCGCCTCCTGCGGCACGGCGCCGATGATGCAGGTGAACGACGATTATTACGAGAATCTGACGGAAAAAAGCGTCGGCGAGATCCTCGACCGGCTGAAATAGCGATGGAAAAAATTCTCCTGCGAAATATTATAGACGCGCCCGACTCCCACACGCTGGCGGCGTACCGCGCGCGCGGCGGCTACGCCGCCTGGGAAAAAGTGCTCCGGGAGATGACGCCCGAGAAGCTCATCGACGAGGTCAAGGCGTCGGGGCTTCGCGGCCGCGGCGGCGCCGGCTTTCCCACCGGGATGAAATGGGGCTTCGTGCCTAAGGACAACCCCAAGCCCAAATACGTCGTGTGCAACGCCGACGAGAGCGAGCCGGGCACCTTCAAGGACCGGCTGCTGATCGAGAAGGACCCGCACGCGCTCGTCGAAGGCACGATCATCGCCGCCTACGCGATCCGCTCGCACACCGCGTTCATCTACATCCGCGGCGAGATGTGCTACGGGGCCCGGGTGCTCGAGCGGGCGATCGAAGAGGCCGCGGCGGCCGGCTATCTGGGGAAAAACATTCTCGGCTCGGGCTACGACCTCGACCTGATCCTCCACCGCGGCGCGGGCGCCTACATCTGCGGCGAGGAGACCGGGCTCCTCTCGTCGCTCGAGGGCGGCAAGGGCTGGCCCAAGGTCAAGCCGCCGTTCCCGGCGACCCACGGCCTGTTCGGCTGCCCGACGGTGGTGAACAACGTCGAGACGCTCGCCGCGCTCCCCTGGATCATCCGTGAGGGCGCGGCGAAATACGCCGCCATCGGCACGGAGAAGAGCAAGGGGACCAAGCTCTTCTCGGTCAGCGGACACATCCAAAAGCCCGGCGTCTACGAAGTCGACATGGGCTATCCGTTCAAGAGGTTTCTCGAAGAGGACTGCGGCGGCGTCGCCGACGGGAAAAAATTAAAGGGCGTCATCCCCGGCGGCGCCTCGATGCCGGTGCTCCGCGCGGAGGAGCTGGACAAGATCACGATGGACTACGAATCGTTCCAGGCGGCCGGCACGCTGCTCGGCTCCGGGGGCGTGATCGTCATGGACGAGACGACCTGCATGGTGCGCGCGGCGTGGAACATCGCGCGCTTCTTCGCGCACGAGTCGTGCGGCCAGTGCAGCCCGTGCCGCGAAGGCTGCCACTGGATGGAAAAGATCTTCCAGCGCGTCGAGCACGGCGAGGGCAGGGCGGGGGATCTGGAGCTTGTCTTGAGCGTCAGCGGCAACATCGCGGGCAACACGATCTGCCCGTTCGGCGACGCCGCGGCGTGGCCCGCCGCCGCGTTTATCAAAAAATTCCGCGCGGAGTTTGACGAGCATATCGCGCGGGGGAAGTGCACGGTCGATTAGTTTCCGGCTCCGGGTTTCAAGTCGCTGGTTGCAACTAGAAGCCTGAAACTGATTTAAAAAACATGGACCAGGTAAAAATCACCGTCGACGGGCGGGAGATCACGACCGCGAAGGGCAGGAACGTCATCGATGCCGCGGCGGAGGCGGGCATCGACATTCCGCATTACTGCTACCACCCCAAGCTCACGATCGCGGGCAACTGCCGCATGTGCCTGGTCGAGATCGAAAAGATGCCCAAGCTCCAGATCGCCTGCAACACGCAGG
>DASWFA010000268.1:0-2255 GCA_036394475.1 Binatia bacterium | reverse complement strand
CTCCTGATTTTTTTTTCAGCGAATGCCCAGCGCGTCGTTGTGGACTTTCGTCAGCTCGCGCAGGTTCTTGTAGTATTCCGGCGCGATGACGCGGCGGCGGAAGCCCTCGAAGAGCTTCGGCGGATCGGGCTTGACGTCCTTCCGCGGCCCGACGCGGCGGTAGGTCTTGAGCATCTCCTGGCCGTCTTTGGAAAGCAGGAAATCGACGAACAACCGGCCCGCGTTGGGATGCGCCGCCTTGGCCGAGAGCATCGACACGTTGACCTCCACGGCGACCGGCTCGAGCGGAATCCAATCGACCGGCGCGCCGGTCTGCTTCAGCCGCTCGATGACCTGCGCGTAGACGAAAGTGAGCGCGCGCTCGCCGATGCTCACCATGTTGCCCCGGCTCGTGTTGCCGCGGAGGAACACCGGCTCCTGCTTCGCCAGTCCCTTGAAGTAGGCGATCGCCTTTTCCTGCCCCCACTCCTGGCTGAGTGCGGCGAAGACGTCGTGGTTCTCGATGTCGATGATGAATTTTTGCTTGAACTGCGGCTTCAGGAGGTCGTCGTAGCTCTTCGGCAGGTCGTTGCGGGCGATCACTTTGGTATTGTAGCCCAGGACGAGCGTGTTCAAATAGACCGTCGCCCAGTAGCCTTTGGGGTCGTGGAGGTCGTCGTAGAGGCTGGGAAACTCCGGCGACATATAAGGCGCGATCAGGTTTCTTTCCCGCATCGGCACATACGATGGGGAAATCCCCACCGCGACGTCGAAGCGGTTGGCGCCCGCCTGCGCCTCGGTCAGGATGCGGGTTACCATCGCCGTGCCGCCGAGGCGCACCAGATCTCCCCGGATGAACGGATACTTGGCGGTGAAGGCGTCGAGCAGCGGCTTGCTGTTCTGGATGTCCATGGTCGTGTAAAAGACCAGCGCGCCCTCTTTCTTTGCGCCTTCGACCACGGCCGGCTCGGCCGCCAGGGCGGCGGAAACGAAAAACAGATAAAAGCACGATGCCAGAAGCGGGAAATTCATCGTCGTCCCTTTCGGGGTTCAAGCACGCCGCATTTAAACGAAATCTTCATCTCGACGGATCACGGCGAATAGGCCTTGTCGCCCCTGCGCGTCATGAAAAGCTCGAGCGGCAGCTCGGCGCCGATGCCTTTCTCCTTCGCCTTCTCGTAGACCTTCCGCGCGGTCGCGGCGAACTGGATGCCCATGCCGGTGTTGTTCTTGAACAGCGTGATCTCCTCGTCGTCCTTCCGGCCGCGGCATTTGCCCGTGAGAAGCTCGCCCAGCTCGTGCAGGTCTTCGATCCTGACCATGCCGCTTGCGAGCCGGTCGGCGAATTCCGCCTGCTTGTCGATGAGAATCTGCGGCTTGTAGCCGACGACGATCAGGCCGGCGCGGCGGATGGTCTCGTCGTCGAGCTCGCGGCGCGCCAGGTAGCCGTCGCCGCCGACGATGCTGTTGACGTGCGCGCCCGGCTCCAGCCAGCGCCCCTCGATCACCGGATCGACCGTATTGGTCGCCGCCGTGACGATGTCGCTCTCGCGGATCGCCTCCTCGGCCGACGCCGCGGGGACGACCTCGACGCCCGTAGCGCGGCTCATCTCGCGCGCGAAGCTCTCGCGGTTGACGCGCGTCGGGCTGTAGACCTTGACCTTCTCCAGCCGGCGCACCGCGAGCGCCGCCGTGAGCTGCGTCTTCGCCTGCTCGCCCGAGCCCAGGAGCCCCATCACCCTGGCGTCCCGGCGCGCGAGGTATTTCGTCGCCACGCCGCTGGTCGCGCCGACCCGGAGCGTGGAGATCTCGTGGTCGTCCATGATCGCCAAGAGCTCGCAGGTGTCCATGTCGAATAAAAAAACCAGGCCGACGAAATCGCCCGGATAGACGCGGCGCTTGGTCCCGGCGACTTCGACCTCCGTGGAAAAGCTCGAGTCGATGCGGAGCGCCATCGACTTCATGCCCGGGACGAGCCCCATGATGTTGTTGAAGTAGTACTGGCCGCCCTCTTCCTTCCAGGGCACGCGCAGCCGCGCCCGCGGGGAGTTCTTCGCCACGTCTTCGCCCAGCTCGCGAAAGGCCCGCTCGATCACCTCGATCTCTTCGTCCATCGGGACGAGCCCCTCGATCTGGGCGTTTTTTAAGACCAGCACCATGAGCGCTACTTTAGTCCAAGGTTTTCGGGCGCGCAAGAACGGCGGTCTTTTATGGCGCGGTTTGGCCGCGGGATATAACAAAAAGGGGCGCCGCCGTTTCCGGCGGCGCCCCTTGAA
>DASWFA010000267.1:0-4109 GCA_036394475.1 Binatia bacterium | reverse complement strand
AGTCCACCAGGATTTGAAGCAGTTCGGCGGCGACGCCAAGCTCATCGCCGGCGGCACGGCGCTGGTCATCATGATGAAGCAGCGGCTGGTGCGCCCGACCTGCCTGGTGAGCCTGCGCTCGGTGCGCGGGCTCGGCGGCATCGCCGAGAAAAACGGCGCCGTCTCGATCGGCGGCGCGACCACGCACCGCGCGGTCGAGGACTCTTCGCTGCTCCGCCGCCGCCTCCCGGTGCTGGTCGAGACCTACCGCCACGTGGCGACGGTCCGGGTGCGCAACATGGCGACGGTGGGCGGCGGCCTGGCCCACGCCGACCCGAACCAGGACCCGCCCCCGACCCTGATCGCGCTCGGCGCGAGCGTCAAGGCGAGCTCGGCGGACGGCAGCCGGACGATCCTGCTGGAGGATTTTTTCACCGATTACTACGAGACGGTGCTGAAGCCCGAGGAGATCATCACCGAGCTCCTGGTGCCGCGGCTCGCGCCCAACAGCGGCGCCGCCTATCTCAAATTCCTCCCGCGGACGGCCGACGATTACGCGACCGTCTCCGCCGCCGCCGTGGTGACGCTCGATAAAAGTAAAAAGAACTTTCTCGACGTGCGCATCGCGCTCGGCAGCGTCGGCACCACGCCGATCCGCGCGCGCGCGGCCGAGGCGCTGCTGCGCGGCCAGCCGGTGAAAGCCGAGGCGCTCGCCGAGGCGGGCGAGAAAGCCAAGCAGGCGGTCGATCCGATCGGCGATTTCCGCGGCTCGGCGGCCTACAAAAAAGAGATGGCCGGAGTCTTCGTCCGCCGGGCGCTGGAAAAAGCGCTCGCCGGCCTGATCAAACTACCCAAGGCGGCGGCGCGCCGCCCGGCAAAAAGCACGAAAGGCAAGGGACGTTAACCAATGAAATTCAACCAGCGAGCCGTCATTCCCGTGGCCCGTGAGCCCCTCTGGCAGTTTCTCATGGACGTGCCGAAGGTGGCGCAGTCGCTGCCCGGCGTCGAGTCGGTCACGCGGATCGACGACACGACCTATCAGGGCGCGCTCAAGGTGCGGGTCGGCCCCATCTCGCTCAACCTCCAGGGAAAGATCATCCTCGAAGAGCAGGATAAAGTGAACTGGCGCGCGGCGCTCCGGGCCGAAGCCAACGACCGCATGGCGGCCGGCGCGGTCAAGGGCAAGACCACCATGGAGCTCAAAGAGGTGAGCCCGGGCGAGACCGAGCTTCTGGTGGAGACCGACGTGAATATTCTCGGCAAGATCGGCGAGTTCGGCCAGCCCATCATCCGCAAAAAAGCCGACCAGATGCTCCAGCAGTTCGTGGAAAACATCAAGAAGCAGCTGACCGCGGCCTGATCCGGCCTCAATCCGCCCGCGCCGTCCCGCGGGCGCCTTTCGGGCCACTCTCCTCGCGGCGGCAGCTTATCGGTTCGGGTTGGACTCGGAGAACGCCGGCGTCCGCTGCGGCTTGCGCTCCTGCGGGAGGCCGCTCGCGATCGCGTTGTAGCACGCCTGGCTCAAGAGCTTCCGGCCGGCGGAAATATTTTTATAATGCGCGGTTTCGATCGGCGGGTGAAACTTCACCGCGACCTCGATGTGCCGGAGCGACAGGACGCGCCAGAAGTGCGTCATGAAATCCATGTCGCCGTACCAGTAAATATCGTCGCGGTTGGCTTCGGAAACCGGCTCGCCGTTGATGCGCCGGTAGGTCAGGGTGAGCGGCAGCACCGGCGCGTGCGCGCGCAGCGCCGCGGCGAACGGCGCGGTCTGGAAGGGCCGCAGGTGGTCGCCGTTGGTCGACGTCCCCTCGGGGAAAATTAAAATATTCGCCTTCTGGTTGATCCTCTCGACGATCTCCTCCACCACCAGCGGGATCTTGCCCTTGCGCTCCCGGTCGATGTAAACCGTCCCGCAGAGCGCGGTCCAGGCGCCGATCACCGGCCAGCCGCGCACCTCTTTCTTCGAGACGAAGAGGATCGGAAACATGCTGCCCAGAACGAAGCCGTCGAGGTATCCCAGGTGGTTGCTGGCGATGAAGGCGCCCTCGATGTCGAGCAGATCGAGGTCGCCCTGCACCGTGATCCGGACGTTGACAATCATGCGGATCAGCGTGACGAAGCTCTGCGTCATGCGGCTCACGATGCGCCAGCGCCGCTGCGGCCGCCAGACGAGGATCCACAGGCGCACGAGCGCCGCGGCGACAAAGAGCAGCGGCCAGACGATGAGCAGCAGCAGGAGCTTAACGGGACGCATGGCTCACGTCGGCGGGCGAGAGGCCGAAGCGCTTCAAATAATCGCCGCTCGCCCGGTTCACGTCCATCAATAGAAAGAGATCGGTCGTGCCGAACTCCAGGTCCAGCGCCGGCGGCCCGCAAAGCTCGGCGCCGACCCTCAGATAGCCCTTGATAAGGCTCGGCAGGCGGTGGAACAGCCCCTCCGGGTCGTCGATCGCGGGATTTTCCTCCAGCCCCTCTATCCGAAGCTCCGGCAGCGGCTCGACCCGGAACTTCTCCGGCGCGTAATATTTTTGCTTGACCAGCGCGATCAACTGGGCGACTTCCTCCGGATGGGTCGTGGGAAAGCTGGCGCAGCCGAACATATACCGCACCTGACGGCGCTTCACGAACTCCGCGATGTGTTGCCACATGAGGTGAATCAGCGCCCGGTCGCGGTAGTCCTTGTGCGCGCACGACCGGCCCAGCTCCAAAAGCTCGCCGTCGAGTTTTTTTATCTTTTCCAGGTTGAATTCCCGCTCGGAGTAGAAGCCGAAATGGCTGCGGGCCTCCGAGCCGAGCAGCAGGCGATAGGTGCCGACCACGCGCCCGCTCTTCCGCTCGCGCACGATCAGGTGGTCGCAGATGGGATCGAAATCGTCCACGTCCAGGCCGCGCCCGTAGGAGGACTCCAGCCCCTTTTTCAGCTCCAGATTGAAGACCTCGAAGCGGAGCTTCTGGGCCGCGCGAATCTCTTCCGGCTCGCGGGTGATCTTGATCTCGAAATCGCTCATCGATTTACCGGTGGCTCCAATGCGGCTCGCGCTTCGCCAGGAAGGCCTGCACGCCTTCTTCGACGTCTTCGGTCTTGAGCAGCTCCTCGAGGTAGATCTCCTCGGAGCGCTTGAGCGCCTGGGAGAAGTTGGCGAGCGCGATTTCGCGGAGCCCCCGGAGCGCGATCCGGAGCACCGCGCGGCTTTTGCCGCCGAGGTCGCGCGTGAGGGCGTCCAGGGCCTCGTCCAGGCCGCCGGCCGGCGCGACGCGGGTGACGAGCCCCATCGAGCGCGCCTCGTCGGCCGCGACCTTGCGCCCGGTCAAGATCATGTCGGCGGCGCGCCGATAGCCCAGTTGTCCGGGGAAGCGCGCCAGCGCGACCGGGGGGTAGCAGCCGACGTTGATCTCGGGGGTGGCGAAGAAGCTGTCCTCGGTGGCCACGATGAAATCGCAGGAACTGGCCAGCTCGCAGCCGCCGCCAAGGCAGGCGCCCTCGACCGCCGCGATCGTAACCTGGGGCAGGGCGAGGAGGCTTTTGATCGCGCCGTGGACCGCCTCCAGCATCTCGGGGACCTTCTCCCTCGTATGGTCTTTAATGTCCACTCCGGCGGAAAAAGCCCGTTTTCCGGCACCCCGGACGATCACCAGATCGACGCTGTCGCTGTCTTTCAGGAGGTTCAAAAAAACCTGAAATTCCCTCAACATAGGGAGATTCAGCACGTTGAGCGGAGGACGGTCGAGGGTTATCCAGGCCGCCCGGTCTCTTTCTTGCATGGTAATATTCATCGGAAGTGGAAGGGGAGGGATGTTCTCTGGCGATAATCCTGGCCTATGAGCCAAATGGAGTGTCCCCGGACGACTTTCTTTCTTTTAAACCAGCGACCCGTTTTTTACAAGAGTTTGCCCTCGGGTTTGACAACCGGCGGGGCAAAACTTACACTAGGGCAGTTTGGGCTGTAACGAGGAGGTTCTTATGAAAGCTGTGCGCACGCTTGCCGCCGGAGTCGCCGTGTGGGCCGCCCTCGCATGGGTTCCGGGACAAGCCCGGGCTCTGGACGAATACGACGACAGCCAGTCCAACCCGCTGCGGGTGCTGGCTTATGCCCTCTACCCGGCCGGCGTGGCCGCGGAGTGGCTCG
>DASWFA010000266.1:0-3095 GCA_036394475.1 Binatia bacterium | reverse complement strand
CGGACATGGGTAAAATTTAGTCATTGGGCACACTTCTGCCAAAAATAGATATCATTGGTGGGTTGTCGATGTATTGCCGGATTCGGTATGTAACAGGTTTTTACTCGTCCGTACTTATCCATAATGCCAAGAAAATTACTCACCTTATGAAACTTGATTATATCACCGTTTCTCGCCCTGGTACACTCCAATAAATTCCGATCTGCTGGAGAATTAAGAAAACCGATTGCCAATGTTTCGTAGGCCGATATCGACAAGCATCCGAATTTTGATTTATGTTTTTGAAAGTGTCCTCTTAGTTCGATGGTGCTTATGAACCTGGTCGCAATAACCGCCACAATTTAGGCAAATGTAGTGAAATAGAGTAGTTTTTGCAATAGGTGTCAGTATCAACCTAATTGCCAATTTTGGGAGGTAATGAAACCAATATCGTCAAGCTGTGCGACCCTAGAAAGCGACTGAAAATGCCGGTCCCCTTGCCACCCCCGCCGTTCCCGGCGTAATCTATTTACGGAGGCCGTCATGCCCGAGCCATTAACCCTCGAAGTCTTTTCCGACTACGTCTGACCGTGGTGCTACCTCAGTACCGTGCGTATTGAGAAGCTCCGAACGAGCCACGGCCTCGACGTCAAGTTCACCCACTTTCCGCTCCATCCGGAGACCCCGGAGGGCGGGAAGGCGCGGGCCCCGAACCCGGCGCGCGACGAGCGCATGAAGGCGCTGGCGGACGAAGAAGGCCTGCCGTTCAAAACCGACCGCGACATGACCTACAACAGCCGCCTGGCGCAGGAGTTCGCCAAATGGGCCGAGAGCAAGGGCAAGGGCTACGAGATCCACGACCCGCTCTTCCGCGCTTTTTTCGTCGAGGCGAAGAACATCGGCGACCCTCATGTGCTGGCCGGGATCGCCGGCGCCTCGGGCCTGCCGGCGGACGAGGCGATTGACGCGCTGGCCGCCCGGAGCTTCAAGGAGGCCGTGGACCGCGACTGGCAAAGATCGGCCGAGCTCGGCGTGCACGCGGTGCCGACCTTCGTCGTCGGCCGCTACGCGCTGGTCGGCGCCCATCCGTACGAAGAGCTGGAAAAGCTCGTGGCCCGGGCGTCCCGGCCCGAATGACCCCAGGTTTGAAGCCCCGGCGCGGATAGGTTAATCAATTCAGATGGCCACTGTCGCGAGCGCCGGGGAGGCGGCTCCTTCCGGCCGCCTCTCCATCGAGCAGGACGGCGCGACGCTCGCGCTCCACGTCTCCGGCTCCTGGAGCCTCAAGGGCGGCCTCCCTTCGGTCGGCGAAGTCGAGCGGCGCCTCGGCGGCGTCTCCCGCGTCGTCTTCGACGCCGGCGGCCTCGAATCCTGGGACAGCAGCCTGCTCACTTTTCTCGCCAAGGTCGAAGAGCTCGCGCGCGCGAGAAATATCGCCGTCGACCGCTCCGGCCTCCCTGCCGGCCTCCGCCGGCTGCTGGAGCTCGCCGAGGCGGTGCCGGAAAGAAAGGGCGCGCGCCGGGAAGAGACCGACCGGCCGCTGCTCGAGCGCATCGGCGAAAAGACGCTCGCCGCGGCCGGCTCGACCGCGGCGACGATCAAGTTTTTGGGCGAGCTCACGATCGCCCTGGGCCGGTTCTTCACCTTCCGGGCGCGCTACCGCCCCTGGGACCTGATGCTGTTCATCCAGGAGTGCGGCCCCAAGGCGCTGCCGATCGTGACATTGGTCAGTTTTCTGTCCGGCGTCATTTTAGCCTTCGTCGGCGCGGTGCAGCTGAAGCAGTTCGGCGGCCAGATCTACATCGCCGACCTCGTCGCCATCGGCATGACGCGCGAGATGGGCGCCATCATGACCGCCGTGATCATGGCCGGCCGCACCGGCGCCGCCTTCGCCGCCCAGCTCGGGACGATGAAAGTGACCCAGGAGATCGACGCCTTCACCTCGATGGGCTTTCCGCCGATGGAGTTCCTGGTGCTGCCGCGCGTGATCGCGCTCACGGCGATGATGCCGCTGCTCTGCCTCTACGCCGACCTGGTCGGCACCCTGGGCGGCGCGACCATCAGCGTCGGCATGCTCGATCTGTCGTGGACGACCTATTTTCTGGAGACCCGGCGGGCGATCACCGTGGGCTATATTTTCGTCGGCCTGTTCAAGAGCTTCGTCTACGGCGTGCTGATCGCCTTTTTCGGCTGCCTGCGCGGCCTGCAGTCGGGCAGCAGCTCCTCCGCCGTCGGCGACGCCGCCACCTCGGCCGTCGTCAGCAGCATCGTCGCCAGCATCGTCGCCAACGGCGTCCTGGCGGTGATTTTTTACGTGGTGGGGGTCTGAATGGAGCAGGCCCGCGGCAACGGCGCGCGCCCGCACATCACCGTGCGCGACCTGACCATGGCCTACGGCGACTTCGTCGTCATGCGCGATCTGAGCTTCACCGTCTACCGGGGCGACGTCTTCATCATCATGGGCGGGAGCGGCTCGGGGAAAAGCACGCTGCTCCGCCACATGATCGGCCTCGAAGAGCCGGCCAGGGGGGAGATCTTCTACGGCGAGGAGAGCTTCACCAAGGCGGATCCGGAGCGGCGGCAGGCGATCCTCCGGCGCGTCGGCGTATTGTTTCAAAGCAGCGCGCTCTGGAGCTCGATGACGCTGGCGGAGAACATCGGCCTCCTGCTGGAGGACAACACCGACCTCTCCCCCGAGGAGATCCGCGAGGTGGCGGCGCTCAAGCTCGCGCTCGTCGGGCTCAAGGGCTTCGAGGACTACTATCCGTCGGAGATCAGCGGCGGCATGCAGAAGCGCGCCGGCCTCGCGCGCGCCATGGCCCTCGACCCCGACATCCTCTTCTTCGACGAGCCGTCGGCCGGCCTCGACCCCGTCACCTCCCGCCTGCTCGACGAGCTGATCCTGGCGCTGCGCGACAGCCTCGGCTCGACGATCGTCGTCGTGACGCACGAGCTGGCCAGCATCTTCACCATCGGCACCAACAGCGTCTTCCTCGACGCGGAGAGCCGTACGATGATCGCCTCCGGTCCGCCCCGCGAGCTTCGCGACCACTCCGACGACCCGCGCGTGCGACGCTTCCTCACCCGCGGCAAGGCAGACGGCGACGGGAGGTCCC
>DASWFA010000265.1:0-4695 GCA_036394475.1 Binatia bacterium | reverse complement strand
GAATCTCGTGCGCTGCCCGGATCGACGCGATAACGTAAATCCCTATCAGAGCGTAAACAAGCCGCCGCTGCCGGGGCATAGCACGCAGCCCTGCGTAAAAAACGATTAAGTCGCCAGGCTTAAGCTTCTGTCGGATCTGCTTCGCTCGTTCGCCTGAATCTCCATACGTTAATTCGGCGAAGTCCGGATCGAGATGCATCACCCCTCGCCGCAAATGCAGGGGCAATTCCAATGCAAAGCGGGTTAAAGCGGGTATAAGCAACGTGAATGGCCGGCGCATGCGTCGATGCTGCCGACATTTTTCTAAGATCGGGACGTAAACAAACTCCCTTGCCTTCGGACTGACCGGCCCGTTCCAGCCGCCTCCGGTCTCCGTCACATCGGCCCCAACGCGGACCAAAAGCGCTCTCATGGACCGACCGCTACAAGCGTTGGTTCAGTGGCTGCGCTCCGAGGCCGAAGTACTGTGGTTTCCTGTTCTTACAGCAGGGCATTTTTTTCTTTTAGCAGTTTAATAATCTTCTCCTGCACTCCGCCGAAGCCGCCGTTGGACATGACGAGGATCACGTCGCCGGCCGCGGCCTGGTCGGCGACGTAGCGCGCGATGTCGTCGGGGCGCTCGATCAGCGCCGCCTTGCCGGCGCCGGATATACGATTGATCTCCGCGACCACTTCTTCCGCCGGCAGCCGCTCTTCGAGAGGAATTTTTTCCGGCAGGTAGAGCCCCGCGACCACGACGCGGTCGGCGCGCGCCAGCGCCCGGGGAAATTCGCGCGCGAAGATGCGCCGCCGGCTGGTGTTGCTCCGGGGCTCGAAAACGGCCCAGACCCGCCGGCCGGCGTAGGCGGCCTTGACCCCGGCGATCGTCTCCTCGATCGCCGTCGGGTGGTGCGCGAAATCGTCGAGGACGGTGACGCCCGCGACCTCGCCCTTGAGCTCCTGCCGCCGCCGGACGCCGGCGAACGTCGCCATGCCTTCGCGGATCGACTCCGGCGCGAGGCCGAGCTCCCGCGCCGTGGCGTAGACGGACAGCGCGTTCATCACGTTGTGCCGCCCGATCAGGCTCACCTTCACTTCGCCCTCCGAGGTCGGCCCCCGGCAAGGCTCGAACCAGGTGGCGGCGCCGTCGGCGCGGATATTTTTCGCCCGCCAGCCGCGCGGCTCCTTGTCGCCGTAGAAGGTCACCGGACAGCGCGCCGCGGCGGCGACCTCTTTCGCCGCTTCGTATTCGTTGCACGCGAGGAGACTGCCGGCGGGCGGAATCAGCTCGGCCAAGCGGCGGAACGAAGACTTGAGATGGGCCAAATCCCGATAGATATCCGCGTGGTCGAACTCCACGCTGGTGAGGATCACTTTCTCCGGCTTGTAATGAAGAAACTTCGGCCCCTTGTCGAAAAAGGCGCTGTCGTACTCGTCGCCTTCGAGCACGACCCAGTCGCCGCTCCCCTGCTGGAAGCCGCCGGCGAAATTCCGCGGCATGCCGCCGATAAAAAAGCTCGGCGCGCGCCCGGCCTTGGCGAGCACCCACGCCATCAGCGCCGAGGTGGTCGTCTTGCCGTGCGTGCCCGCCACCACGAGCGCGCGCTTGGCGTCGATCAGGAATCTCCCCAGCGCCTGGGGGAACGACAGGTACGGGACGCCCAAGCGGAGCGTCTCCTCGACCTCGGGGTTGTCGCGCGACACGGCGTTGCCGACGACGACGAGGTCGGGAGGGCGGCCGGAAGAATCTAAAAGATGCGCCGCCGCGTAGCCCGACAGCGGGCGGATGCCGAGCCCTTCGAGATAGGTGCTCATCGGCGGGTAGACGTTCTGGTCCGAGCCGGTGACACGGTAGCCCTGCGCCAGCAGCAGGCCGGCGAGCGGCGCCATGCCGACGCCGCAGATCGCGGTCAGGTGAATGCGGCCGTTTTTTGGCAGTTCGCTCATGGCAGCACGGTTTTCATAATCAGGTCGTGGATATGCGGGCGAAACGCTTTGATCTTATCGTTGCTGCGCGCCGGATGCACGCGGTTGGTGAGCAGAATGACGTGGCAGTCCTTCTCCAGGTCCCACCAGATCGACGTGCCGGTAAAGCCCAGGTGGCCGACGGAGGTCGGTGAAAAAGAGCTCCCGCTGGAGGAGCTCTCCGCCGACGGCGTGTCCCAGCCGAGCGCGAAGGTCGAGCCGGGGACGGTCCCGTCGCGAGTGAGAAACTCGCGCACCAAGCCGCCCGGCAAGAGCGCGTCGTCGCCGGCGAGGCTTTTCCGGAGCTGGAGGACAAAGGCGTGAATGTCCCGCGCGTTGGAGAAAAGGCCGGCGTGTCCGGCCACCCCGCCCATGGCGTAGGCGTTGTCGTCGTGCACCTCGCCGCAGAGGACGCGCTTCCGCCACGGGCAGTCCTCGGTCGGCGCGATCACTTCCCGCACCGGCTGGAGCCGCCGGGTGCGGATTTGTGTGAGATCGATGAAAGAAGTCGAGCGCAGCCCCATGGGCTTGTAGAGCTTGTCCTGACAATAGTGGTCGAGGCTCCGGCCGGTGATCTCCTCGACGACTTCCCCGAGCAGCATGTAGCCGAGATCGCTGTAGAGCGCCTGCGTTCCCGGCGGGCTCAAGGCCTTCTCCCGGTGGATCTGCTCGAACACGTAGTGCTTGGCCGCGCGGCTGGCGACGAAGTTGACCTTGCCCCGCTTCTGCTCCTTGACGATATCCTCGTAATAGGCCTTCCAGGCCGGCAGGCCGGACGAGTGCGCCAAAAGCTGGCGGAAGGTGACGTACGTCTTCCCCAGCACGCCGAAATCGGGAAAGAAGCGGGTGATGCGGTCCTCGAGCCGGATCTTCTTTTCGCGCACCAGCAGCATGATCGCCGGCGCGGTCGCCAGCGGCTTGGTCAAAGAGGCGAGATCGAAGATCGTGTCCGGCTGCATCGGCGTCTTCTCGGGCGCGAGCGAGCGCGCGCCGAACGCGGCCTCGAAGACGGTCTCCCCGCCGCGGCCGGCGAGGACGACAGCGCCGGGAAAAACGCCCTGGCCGACCGCCTCGTTGAAAGCATCCTCGACGGCTTGAAAATTCATCGCTTCAAGCGCGGACCGGCCGTATCGACGGGCGGCTCGATCAGGCTCAGCCGCCGCGCGGTCGCGTCCAGCCTCATTTTGACGCCCAACGGCATGATCAGGTTGTCCTCGCCGTGGCCCGCCGGGAGCCCGGTGGCGACCGGATAGGGCGCGTCGTGGAAGAGCTCCCGGACGATCGCCCGGACATCGCGCTCCCCTTCGCCTTCGCAGTGCGTGAAGCTGCCGAACACCAGGCCCGCGAGCCCGGCCGTCTTGCCGGCCATTTTCAAGTGCGTCAGCATCCGCTCGATCCGGTACGGCTTCTCGCCCACGTCTTCGAGCAGGAGAATTTTCCCGGCGGTGTCGATCTCGTAGGGCGTGCCGACGGTCGTGATGATGGTGGACAGGCAGCCGCCCGCCATCTCGCCCTCGGCGGCGCCGGGCCGGATCGACTCCCCCAGCTCGACGCGCCATTCCGGCATCTTTCCCAGCAAGGTGCCCCAGAAAAAATCCGCGTTCCGCCCCGCGAGCCCGCGCGCCAGCTCCATCGCGACCATGGGACCGTGAAAGGCGGCGATGCGGCAGCGCTGGACGAGCCAGTTCAAAAGGATGCTCACGTCGCTGTAGCCGACGAAAATTTTGGGATGCCGGCGGATGGCCGCCGCCTCGAGATAGGGCAGCATCTGGACCGAGCCGAAGCCGCCGCGGGCCGAGAGGATGGCGGCGATGTCTTCCCGCTCGAAAAAACCTTGCAGCGTCCGGGCGCGCGCCTCGGCCTCGCCGGCAAGATAACCCTTGCGCGCGAGAATATTCTCGGCCAGCTCGACGGCGAAGCCGGCCCCCTTGAGCGCCGCGACTCCCGCTTTCAGGCGGTCGTCCTCGACCGGTCCGGAGGGGACCACGACGGCGATCTTATCGCCCGGTTTCAGGGCCGCTGGTTTTTGCACCCCCACTCGAGTTCTCCACCATGCGATCCCGCCGGGCAGGCTCCGATGGGCGCCGGGCTGTGGATAAATTTGCCCGGTTTTTCCAGGTCTTATGTACGGGGAACCGCTGATCTCGCATATTGACAAAAAAGGCCCTGCAGCACAAGTATTTTCTCCCGCGCGGCGAGAATTATCGCACTTTTGGGACTGCCGGTTGACATCCAAACCGGCCGACAGTAAGACAGGAGTGAGGCCCGAGGAGACTTTTTTACCCGCGCCGCTCACAGGGTCTCCACAATACTATCCACAGAGTTTTCCACAGCCATGAAGATCAAGCCGGAACAGGCGGACAGACTGGCGGGCGAGCTTTTGAAGAGCCTCCGCGCCAAGGAGCTGATCGTCTTGAAGAAGCCGGAAGGCGAGATCAAGGCCAAAATCAAAGACGCGCTGCTCAAAAATTTCCACGAGGAGGAGGTCTTGGAGGACGAGGCGCGCGCGATGCTCGCCAGCCATTCCGGCCAGATGAAACAGGCCGGCGAGGAGATGGACCATTACAAGATGTTTCTGCTGATCAAGCAGCGGCTGGCGCAAAAGAAGGGCTTCGTCCTATGAGCCGCCTCTCCGAGAGCCGCATCTCGCACCTCGCCCACCTGATCGTCGACGGCGTTTGGAAGGGCGATCTGGCCGATTTCCCCAACGAGGGGCGGGCCCTGGCGGAGACCAAAAGGATGCTCGAGGAG
>DASWFA010000264.1:0-5855 GCA_036394475.1 Binatia bacterium | reverse complement strand
CTCCAATCAGCGAAGGCGTAGATAAACCAAGGCCAGTGGATGAACGGAGGGAACTGGATAAAAAACCCGAAGAACTAATTTCAAAAGAACGGATGGATGAACTTATAGAAAAGTCAGCACGGAAAATATAATCTTATGTTTTCTTCGTTTTCTTTGGTTTCCGTCGCCTCTTACTCTTGGGAGTTAACGGCCCCCTATTGCCGCCTCTACGACCTCAAAGGCGGCGCGGATCGGGTCAATGGGCAAGAGCGCGCGTCTGGATAAGGGATTTGCCAAATGATACCATTGAAGGTATGGAGTTGCGCGATCACCCGCTCATGGCCTACCGGGGACAGCATAGCTGGCCGCCCGTCTGGGCCTGGGTCGGCGGCAACCGGGACCAGCAGCTCACCGGCGAGATCGGCGTCTTGAAGGAAGTAAGGTTCAACGAAGATGAGCGGAGGACCTATCTGCTGATCGAGCACGAGCGGGCCCTATATATGGGCTGCCTGTTGATCAGCGACGCCGCCTTCGCCCGCCAGATAGTCAAGCTGCTGGAGGCGAGCCGCGGACGGTCCATTGAAGAGATCGGCGGCCTCGACGCCGGCTTCGCCCTCTAGCCCGCCGGACTTGCGTGGAAAAATTGCCGCGGCGCGCGCCGGCGACGTTGACTCGCCCGGGGGCGAATGATACAAAAAACGCACGCGCCCGTAGTGAAAAGGATATCACGAAGGCCTCCGGAGCCTTAAGTACAGGTTCGATTCCTGTCGGGCGCGCCAATACCTAACATCCTGATCTCTCAGCCGCAATCCCATCAAGTCCTTGCATCGCCCCAATCTCCATCACTTCGCCGCGCGACCATAAACGCGACCGCGCTCGGAGATCCTAAGCCCGCTTTTTATAATTCACCGGCGGCATCTGCAGCGCCACGCCGGATTTTTTAAGCTCCTCCTCGTACATGCGGCGCACCGACGGGTCTTCGTTTTCGTACTCGATCATGTCGCCGCCGTCGTCGGTGGGCTTGTCGAGCAGCTCCCAGCCGCCGATCGGATATTTCTGCCCCCACGCCTTCATCGCGAGGCGCTTCACCGGCTCTTTGCTGGTGGTGAAGTGCTGGTGAAACCAGCGGTTGGGCGGCGTGAAGAGGCTGCCCGCGCCCCAGTCGTACCGCTTCATGGGCTTGCCGTCGGGCCACATCAGCGAATATCCCGTGCCCTCGAGGATGAAGATGAAGGCGCCCGGCCCGTGCCGGTGGGCCTTGCGGTACACCGACGGCTTGCCTTCGGAGATGTGGCCGGCGATGGTGTTGTGCGCCAGCTCGATCTCGACGTTCCGCGCGGACGGCCCGCGCTCCTTCCAGTCGTGGAGCGCCACGCGGCTTACGTCGGCGATGAAGTTCGAGTCCCACACCCGGCCCGGCTTCTGCTCGCCCTTGCCGGAGAAATATTCCGTCTCCTCGTGGTCGTAGCGGTCGTCGAAGACGAACGGGTTGTCGAAGACGAACTTCGTGTTGTGGTAGAGGTTGAAAACCGCGGGCGCGTTGGTCAGGGCGAAAAAGCGGGCGGGCTTCTGGCCGCTGCCGTTGACCAGCCGGTGCCAGGTGTTGAGCGGCGGCGCGAACAGGCTCCCCGGCCCCCACTCGAACGAGCGCTTTTTCTGCCCGTCGACCCAGACTTCGGTCGCGCCGATGCCGTCCAGGATGAAGATCATCTCCTCGTACATGTGCTTTTCCGGCTCGAGGCCGCCGCCGGGGGGAATCTCGCAGACGTAGGGGGTCGTGGCGGTCTGGTCGGCCGGCGTGTTGAGCACCAGCCAGGCGCCCTTGCCGCCCATGCGCGCCCAGGGGCCGACCTCGACGCGCCGGAGATCGCTCACGACGAAATCCCGGACGATCGGGATGCCTTCGGACTGGATCCAGCTCTCGAACGCGGTGTCTTTGTTGAACGGCGTAAAGCCCGATCTCTTGCCTTCCATCTTTTCTCCTACTGCCCGGTTATTTTTCTATAGAGCTTGGTGTAGTACTCGGTCTTGGAGCCCAGGTCCTCGGGCGCGATGACCTTCATCGGCCGCCCGGCGACCGTCTTGTCGAGCCCGCCGCCGAGCCCCTTCCGCGTCGGGTCGCGCCCCAGGTCGGACTCGAGCGATTTTTGTCCGGCCTCCGAGAGCAGCCAGTCGATGAACAGCGCGGCCGCGTGCGGGTTGGGCGCGTGGCGCGCCAGCATCAGGACGTTGGGAAAGGCCATGATCGGCGGCAGCGCGACGGATTGGATGGGCGCGCCCTGGGCCTTCAGGGTGCGCACGCGGTAGTCGTACAGCGTCGGCCCGACGAAATATTCGCCGGCGGCGATCATCTGGGCGCGGAGCTCGCGCCCCCTTTGCAGCTTCGGGTTGAGCTTCATGAGGTTCGTGAGGTAGTCCGTCGCCGCCGCCTCGCCCCATTCGCTCGCCAGCACGGCGAACCAGTCCTGGTCGGTCTGGTCGAGCGAGATCGAGTTCGCCCATTTTTTGTCGAGCAGATCGCGATAGCTCCGCGGCGCGTCGGCGGCGGCGACGAAGCGCGTGTTGTAGGCGGCGGAGATGAGATAGAGCTCGACCGCCGTCCACAGCCCCTTGGGGGAGATGAAGCCGGACCGGATCGCCGCCCTCTCGGAGGTGAAATAAGGATCGATGAGGCCGCTCTCGATCAGCACCTGGGCGCCGGGACCGGTGACGCCGACCACGTCGACGTCTCTCCTGCCGCCGCGGTGCTCCGTCATAACGCGGCTCACCATCGGCGAGGCGCCGAGGCGGACGTGCTGGACCTTGAGATAGGGATACTGCTGGTGGAACTTGTCGATCAGGACTTTGGCGTCGGGCACGCTCATCGTGCCGTAGAACGACACCGAGCCCTCTTTCCTGGCGCCGGCCTCGAGGGCGCGCTTGCGCTCTTCCGCCGGCAGCCGGGAATATTGCTGCAGCGCGTCGCCGGCCGTTTTCTCGGCCGCGCCGGATCCGCCCGCGAGCGGCAGGAAGGCGGCCCAGACCAGAACCAATCCCCACAGGAGCCGGTGGCTCTTCATGCCGTTTCCCCCGTTCGCGCCTAAAGCTCGCGCGCGTCGCGCAGCTGCCGCAGGAAATGCAGGTCCCAGAGCTCCAGCGGGTTCACTTTTTTGGCCGCGGCGTCGTAGCGGCAGGCCTCCGCGTAGACGTTGTAGATGGCGTCCATCGTGGGATAGAGAGTCTCGGTGAGCGTTTCCGTCAGATCGCGGTAGTAGTAGGCGATCATTTCTTTATCGCCGCCGCCCCGCTCTTTGGGCAGCGTGGAGCTGAGTATCTCCATCGATCTCTTCTTGTTGGCTTTGAAATACCTGATGCCGGCCCCGAGGCCCTTCAAAAATCTTTTGACCAGCGGGCCGTTTTCCCGGACGAACGTGCCGGTCGTCGAGACCGTGGTAAAGACGATCATGGGGAGCAGCGGCAGCGAAATGGTCCGCATGCCGTCCCTTCGCGCCACCAGGTCGTCGGGACGGCCGATGAAGACCGCCTCGAACTCGCCGGCCTGAACCCCTTTCCACACCCGCCCTTTTTTGAAGATGCGCTGGATCTCGACCGAGTTTTCCAGCCCGCTCTTTTTGAGCGTCAGCCACGCGTTGAGCCACGTGTGCGGCCCGCCGCTGCCCCGCGCGCCCAAAGTTTTGCCGCGCAGATCCTCCAGTTTCCGGATCTTGCTCTCTTTGTTGACGACGAGCGCCTGGCCGATGAAATTCGCCGACTGGCCGACGTAGATCCAATCGTCGCCCGAGGCGCGCTTGATGTAGGGCGTGATGTGGTTGCCGCCGATGAACTGGACTTTGCCGCTCTCCAAGAGCTTGTGGGCCTGCTCGGGGTCGACATAGGTGCCGTAGTCCACCGCGAGCCCCTGTTTTTTCCATCCGCCGCTCTCGTTGACGATGTGCAGCAGGGCCAGGTGGCGCGCCGATCGATAGGGAAATTTGATTTTGTCCATGTTGTCTCTTTTCTTCTCCTTGACGGTTGATTGACGGTGGATTCGGATATCGACTACTGACTCACGCCGAAGGTCTCGTTGAAGTCTTTCTTGTGCTGCTCGAACCGCTCCATCACCTGGCCCGACACCGGGTGGAGCTCGAGGTGCTCCGCCGCGAGCGGCGACGAGGCGGGAACGGCCTGCGCGCGCAGCGGGATCTGCCCGCCGTCGTAGAGCAGTTTTTGCCCGCCTTCCGACATCAAAAAGTCCACCAGCAGGCGGGCCGCGTTGGGCCGCTGGGCTTTCTCCAAAATCGCCACCGCGTTCTGCGACACGATGACGGGCTTGGCCGTCTTGACCCAGTCGATGGGCGCCCCTCTGTCCTTGGTGAGCTGCGTCCGGTGCGCGTAAAGAAGGGCGGCGGAAAATTCCCCCGCGCCGACCAGCTGCGCCAGGAGCGAGTGGCCCTTTCTCCAGTTGAGCTGCTGCTTGGCGAGCCCCTGCATCAGGCGCCGGCCCCTTTCCGGGCCGAGGTACTCGAGCATCGCCCCGTACCAGTCGAAATCCTCGACGTCCATCCCGATCCTGCCGCGCCACCACGGCTGCGTGAGATCGAGCCAGTCTTTGGGATGGTTGGCTTCGGGAACGAGCCGGGTGTTGTATCCGATCACGACGTAGTTGCCGACCAGGCCGGTCCAGGTGTCGTCCGGGTCCCGGAACTTGGCGGGGAACGCCCTGGCCTCGGGCGATTGATAGGCCGCGAGCACCCGCTTCGCCTTCAACAGCGGCATGACGGACATGTTCACGACGTCGGCGTGCAGCTTGCCGGTCTGGTATTCCACCATGACGCGGTTGAACACTCGCTCGGAGTTCAGCCTGAGGACCTCGACTTTGATGAATGGATACCGCTTCTCGAAGGCGAGCGTCACCGGCCGGAGCGTATCGATCCCCATGCTGCTGTAGAAAACGACCTGCCCTTCGGTCTTGGCCTTGGCGATCCGCTCGGCGTCGTCCGCGAAAGCCGCCGTGGCGCCGGCCAATAAAAGCGCGGCGATCCAATGAACGATGGAAGCTTTGGGCGGAGCGGGAATCGGCCTCATAGGGATGCCCCCCTTCAGGAAACGGGTCCACGCACGATTTTCAGGCTCTTGAAGTATTCCGCTTCTTCCTGCAATCGCAGCATGGCGAGCTCTCTGGAGCGCTTGGCGTGATGCAGCGCTTCCTTCCTGGCGGCGCCCGGCTTTTGGTCGCGGATGGCGATGAAAATAGCTTCGTGCTGCAGCCACGCGTCCCGGCCGCGGTCCAACCGTCCGACCGCCATCCTCTGCTTCAGAACGATCCGCTCGAAAACGTCGGCCAGGATTCCCGCGAGATAGGAATTCCCCGCGATCGCGGCGACTTTCGTATGGAATTCCGAATCGATCAAACGGCGGCCGCGGATCGGCTCCTGCCGGACGTACTCCTTGTATTCCCGGAGCAGGGTCTCGAGCTCCCGGACTTGGGCCGGCGTGACGCGGCGGGCCGCCTCTTCGGCGAGGTAGGGCTCCAGCGCCTCCCGGGCGCCGTAGAGCTCCTCGATCTCGCCGACGGTGATCTCCTTGACGAAAAAGCCCCGGTTCAGGACCTGGTGCACGTAGCCGTCCATCACGAGCCGGCTCATCGCCTCGCGGATGGGCGTGCGGCTGATGCCCATCTGCTTGGAAAGGTCCTCGATGATGATCTTCTGCCGCGGGTAGATCTCGCTTCGCAGGATGAATCCCTTGATCTGCTGGTAGGCTGCCTCGGTGAAGCTTTTCAGTTTCGGCGGCTCCACGTCGTCGCTGACACTCTTGCCAAGATGATTGAATGTCATAGTCAATGCAATCTTTTATTTGAAACTGCATGTAATTGTCAATACACATTCTTAGCGGGG
>DASWFA010000263.1:0-9223 GCA_036394475.1 Binatia bacterium | reverse complement strand
CCAGCCGTAGATCTTGTGATTGTACTTCTCCGCCTGGCCGTGGACGCGGAGAAGCCGGACCGTTTCCGCGAGCGCGTCGTCGTTGGTGAGCACGACGCCGCCGTCGCCGTAGCAGGCCAGGTTCTTGACCGGCCCCAGGCTCATCGGCGTGATCCCACCCAGTCCGGCGGCGCGCCCGCTCTTGTACACCGCGCCCTGGGCCTGAGAGGCGTCTTCGACGACCGGGATGTTTTTTTCCGCCGCGAGCTTGACGATCGGGTCCATGTCGCACGGCAGCCCGAGCATGTGGACCGCGATGACGGCGCGGGTTTTCGGCGTGATCGCGGCCTGGAGCGAGTCCAGATCCGGCCCGTAGTCGCCCCTGGCCTTGTCCACCGGCACCGGCGTCGCCCCGACCGAGAAGATCGGCTCGATCACCGGGGCGGGCGCGTGCGCCGCCAGGATCACCTCGTCGCCCTCCCCGACGCCGAGCGCGCGCAGCGAGAGAAAGATCGCGTCCGTGCCGGAAGCGACGCCGAGGGCGTGCTTGACGCCGCAGTACTGCCCGAACTCGCGCTCGAACGCGGCGAGGTTGGGCCCGTTCAGGAGCCGCATCGAAGAAAGCGCCTCATCCCAGCGGGCGCGCAGCTCGACCTCGATGGCGCGATACTTTCGGGTCAGATCGAGCAGCGGGATTTTCATCGGCGTTTTCTTTGGTCCGTCAACGGAATGCTTCGCGGCAACAGCGTGAAGTGATAGCCCAGTTAGTACCTGAAATTTCGACAAATAACAAATGTTTGGGGGCGTCGGAAAGACCAAGATCGCGGCGGAATCCTTGTCTTTGAGCGCCAAAGCCACTACAAAGGCCGCAATGAAAACGGCTCCCGCCGCCGAGGCTCCAAGCCCGGACCGCACCGACTGGCTGCTCCTGGTGAACGCCATGCTCGGCAACTTCGTCGCCGGGCTCTCGACGAGAATCTTCATGATCTCTCTGCCCACGATGGCGGCCGGCCTGGGCACGGACATCCTGGGGATCGCCTGGGCGCTGATCTCCTACCAGCTCGCCGGCGTCAGCCTCTCGATCGTTTTCGGCCGCCTCGGCGATATTTACGGCCGGCAGAAAATCTACACCCTGGGGTTTTTCATCGTCACGCTGAGCGCCTTTCTCTGCGGCGTGTCGCAGAACGTGCTGCAGCTGATCGTCTTTCGGTTCCTCCACGGCATGGGCGGGGCGATGTCCCAGTCGGCCAGCCGGGCGCTGGCGATGGACGCGGTTCCCGAAGGGCGGGCCGGCAAGGCGCAGGCCTTCATGACCATGGCTTTTCACTCCGGTTTTTTTCTCGGGCCGCCGCTCGGCGGGCTGATCATCGACTACCTCCACTGGCGCGCGGTTTTTTTTCTGATCTTTTGTTTCGGCGTGGCGGGGACCGCGCTCAGCGTCGCGCGGCTGAAAACGAAGCCGGAGGCGGCGACTTACCGGGGACGCGCCTCGGTCGATTACACGGGCGCGGCCCTCTTGATCGGCCTCACGCTCATGCTCACGCTGCTGTTGGATCAAAAGGCGGCCGAGGTGATCGGCATCGCGCGCAAGGACGTCTTGCTTTTGGCGTTCGGGGTGGTGTGCTGGGGTTTCTGGTCGCACGAAAGCAAATCGCCGAGCCCGATCATCCACCTGGCTCTCTTTAAAATCCGGATGTTCGCGGCGAGCATCGTGAGCCTGCTCACGCTCTCGATCACGCGCGGGCTCGTGAGCTTTTTGCTGCCGTTCTACCTCCAGGGGGTGCTGGGCCTCTCGCCGTCGTTCATGGGCGTCATTTTCCTCGCGCCGCCGATTTTCACGCTGGGATTTTCGGCGCTGGGCGGCTACATGGCGGACAAGCTCGGGCCGCGCATCCCGACGACCATCGGCGTGCTCGCCTCGCTCGCCGCGGTGCTGATCGGCGCCGCGCTCCGGGTCGATTCCCACTGGCTCCTGCCCACCGCGATGCTCTCGCTCACCGGCATCGGCACGGCCTTTTTCAACACGGCGAACCAGGCCGCCATCATCGGCTCGGCGCCCAAAGAGCATCGCGGCCTGGCCAACGGCATGGTGCATACCGGCTTCGAGCTGGGGCACATGCTCGGGGTCTCGCTCGGCGGGCTCCTGCTGGCGCTGGCGTTCGAGCATTACTCCGGAACGCCGGAGGCCGCGCCGAGCGCGGCGAACGCCCCCGCGTTCGTCAAGTCGCTCAACACGAGCTACGCGGCGGCGGTGGCGATCACGCTCGTCGCCCTGTTCACGTCGCTGATGCGCGGCAGCGGCAAGATCCGCGCGGCGAAGGAGGCTTAGCCGGCGGATTGCGGTCGGAGCCGATTTGGGTTACGGAATCGGGAAAGGAGAATGACTATGAAGCTGGAAAACAAAGTGGCGATCGTCACCGGGGCGGGGCGCAACATCGGCGAGGAGATCGCCCGGCGCTTCGCCGCGGAGGGCGCGCGCGTGGCGGTCGTCGATCTCGACAAGGCCCGGGGCGAGAAGGTGGCCGGGGAGATCAACGCGCTCCATCCCGACCGCGCGCTGGCGGTCGTGTGCGACGTATCGTCGTCGGCGGACGTGGAGAAAATGGTCCGGGCGGTGGCGCAAAAATGGGGCGGCGTCGACGTTTTGATCAACAACGCCGCGCTCACCGACCGCAAGAATATTTTGGATCTGACCGAGCAGGAGTGGGACAAGGTGATCGCGGTCACGCTGAAAAGCGTGTTTCTCTGCGTCAAGTCGGCGGCGCGGGCCATGATCGAAGGCAAGCGCAAGGGACGCATCGTCAACATCGCCTCGACCTCGGGCCACGTCGGCCGTCCCGACGCCACCGCCTACACGGCGGCGAAAGGGGGGGTGCTGAATCTCACGCGCTCGCTCGCCGCGCAGCTCGCGCCGCACGGGATCCGCGTCAACTCCGTCACGCCGAACCGCATCGGCTCGCCGGTCGGCGAGGACGTCGTGCCGGAGAACCGCTACGTCAAGAACCTGGTCGGGCGAAGGGGCGTGCCCGCGGACATCGCCGCGGCCGTGCTCTTTCTCTGTCTGGAGGAGTCGGACTTCATCACCGCCGCCGACCTCTTGGTGGACGGCGGCGCGCTCGCGGTCATGGGCTAAATAAATAGGTTCGGGTTTCAAGTCCCCGGCTTCTGGTTGTTGATGGAATTTCAACCGGAAACTTGAACTTAGAAACCGGGAACCGTCTATTTGAACATCTCGCGGAACTTTTTGGTCCAGGCTTCCCGCTCCGGGGCCGACGGCACTCTCATCGGCACGATCTGGTCGTCCGTGACTTCGTTTCTAAACCGGTCCTCGACGTCGGGATGGAGGACGTAGTCGCCCAGATTGGCGATCATCTGCTGCGGCTCCGGCCCGAGGAAAAAGTCCGCGAAAAGACGGGCGGCGTTCGGGTGCGGCGCTCTCCGCGCCACGGCGATGTAGCTCGCCGAGGCGAGATACCGGTCCATCCGCGTAAAATCGATCGGCCCGGCGAACTGAAACTTGTCCTTGATGAAGCCGATCGCCACGGGGGTCTCGCCGGAAACGAGGGTCGGGATTTCCTCCGGAGGGTCGCGCGTCAGATGCGGTCTTTGCCTGGCGAGTCCCTGAACCACGTTGAGCCATTTGGCACCCAAAAGCTTTTCCAGGTTCAACAGGAACTGCAGCGTGCCGGCGTGGAGCGCGGGGTTGGCCATGATGATTTTTCTTTTCCACTTCGGGTCGAGCAGGTCCTCCCACTTTTTGGGCGTCTGGTCGGCGGTCAGCCGCTGCGTGTTGAAGTTGATGCCGAAGGCGAATACGCGCCACGGCGTCATCCGGTGCTCCGGATGGAGGAGCTGCCTGGGAAAGCTGCGGGCGGCGGGAGGCTCGAACGATTCGAGCAGCCCTTTCTTATCGAGCGCCGCCATGACCGCGTCGTTTCCCACGACCACGTCGAAGAGGCCGCCGCCGCCCTTGGATTCGCCGGCGATCCGCTTGAGGATCTCATCCGCGCCGCCGCGCCAGTTATTGACCTTGAGGCCGTAGGTCTTTTCGAAAACATCCCGGACCGACTTGGTCGCCTGGCCGGGGAAGGCGCCGTAAAGCACGACCTCGCCCTCTTTTTTCGCCCCCTCCTGCACCGCCGGCGGCATATCGGCGGCGGCCAGCGCCGGCAGCGCCAGGAGGATCAAGCTCCATAAGCCCACGCGCTTCGCCCGGAGGAATCGTGGCGACTGGTTCATGTCCCGTTAGTTTAACCGTCCCGCCGGTGCGACTGCAAGGGAGGCTGGAAAAGTAAAAAAGTAAGTAAAAATAATCGCCGTGACAGGCGCGCCGCGCCTATTGACTTCGCGCGCCGCCGGCTTGTATCTTCCGATATCGACCGAGCGCCGGTTCATCGGAAAGGAGCTTTCTCATGGCAAAGGCTAAGGTTTTTGTTTTCGCGCCCGCGGACCCGACCGGCGAGAGCTACAAGATGCTCGAAGCCGAAGGCTGCGCGCTCAAGATGGGCAAGGCCAACTGGGACACGCCGCAGGGGGACAGCGAGCTGGAGATGGCGCAACTGGCCGCGGGGAGCGACGCGCTGGTCGGCACGTCGATCCGCAGCACGCCGATCACGCAAAAGATCATGCAAAGCTCCAAAGACCTCCGCATCGTCGCCAAATACACCATCGGCGTGGACGACGTGGACGTCGACGCGGCCACGGAGCTGGGGATTCTCGTCACGCACTCGCCCACGGAATCGAACTGGGGCGGGGTCGCCGAAGGCGCGATCACCAACATGCTCACGCTGATGAAAAAAGTCCGCGAGCGGGACCGTTACCTGAAAGAAAATCCCACCGCGTGGCGCAACCTCGACTATCAGGGGACCTACTTCGGCTCGCGCGCGAGCGACGGCTATCCGGGGATCACGCTCGGCATCGTCGGCCTCGGCCGCATCGGCAGCCGCATCGCCAAGCTCATGCGGCCCTGGGAAATGAAGATCATCGCCTGCGACCCCTACGTCCCGGCCGCCAAATTCGCCGAGCTCGGCGTCGAGCGGGTCGATCTCCCGACGCTGCTCCGCCGCGCGGACATCGTGACGCTGCACGTCGTGCTGACCAAGGAGACGCGCCACATGATCGACGCCGCCGCGCTCGGGCTGATGAAGCCGACCGCGGTCCTAGTCAACACGTCGCGGGGTTTCTGCGTGGACGAGAAGGCGCTGGCCGCGGCGCTCGGGCAAAACAAGATCGCGGGCGCCGCTCTCGACGTGTTCGAGAACGAGCCGCTGGCGGCCGACAGCCCGATCAGGAAAATGGGCGACCAGGTGCTGATCTCGCCGCACATGGTCTCGTCCAACATCGGCAGCGGGCTGAAGCCCGGCGTCGCGTGGGCTACGCGCTCGGTGATCAGCGCCCTCAAGGGCGAAGTCCCGGACAACGTCTATAACAAGGAAGTCATCGCGCAGTGGCAGAGCCGCTTCGGGGGCAAAAGCGCGCTGTGAGCGCGAAGGCATGCTCGACTCCCGGCCGCGCCGCCGCGGCGTCGGCCGCCGTCCTGGTCACGGCCCTGTTCACGCTTTTGGCCGCCGCGGGCGGAGTCCATGCGGCCGCGATTTCCGTCAGCGCCGGCTATCCTCAATTGAACGGCGGCCAGACGCCGCTCTGGCTCATGCCCGACACCGGGATCGACCGCAGGTACGGCGTCGACGTGAGGCCGGTCCTCATCCCCGGCGGCGCGCGGCTCACGCAAACCGTCGTCTCGGGCGATATCGACGTGGCCCTCACCGGCGGCGCGGCGGTCAACGCCATGCTCTCCGGCGCCGAGCTCGTCTACGTCGGCATGCCGGTGCCCACCTTCGCCTTCTCGCTCTACGTCCGGCCGGAGATCAAAACGGTCGAAGACCTGCGCGGCAAGGTCCTCGGGGTCATCACCAAGGGCGCCTCGTCGGACCACGCGTCTATTGCGCTTTTACGGCGCCACAACATGAGCCAGGGAAAGGACGTGAAGGTCCTCTACTTCTCGCGCCAGGAGGACGCGCTCGCCGCGCTCAACCAGGGCATCGTGTCGGCCGCGGTCCATTCCCCGCCGACGACCCTGATGGCGCGGCGGCTGGGCTTCAAGGAGCTGGTCAACATCGGCTCGCTCAAGATCCCCTATCCCTTCACCGGGCTCGCCGTCAGGCGCTCGCTCGTCCGGCAGAATCCCGAGCTCGTCAAGTCGTTTCTCAAGTGCTACGTCGCGGCTTTGAAGGTCGCGATCGAGCAGCCGGAGACGTCCAGGCGCGTCCTCGGGCGCTATCTCGTCACCAAGGACGCCGAGATCATCGACGAGGCGTACCGCGGCTTTGCGCCGCTGTTTCCGAAAATCCCCTACGTGACCGAGGAGGCGATCCGCGCCGCGCTGTCGTTCACCGACCACCCCAAGGCCGCGGGCGCCGACCCCGGAGATTTCTTCGACAACCGCTTCTTAAAAGAGCTGGATCAGAGCGGGTTCGTGAAGGAGCTCTACGGCAAGGGATGAGGCGGCCGTCCGGGAGGTGAACGATGAAAGCGACACGCTGCTTTTACCATCGGTCTTTTCTCCTGTTTTGTGGTCTTTTCTTTCTTCTCGCCGCCGGGCCGCTCCGCGCCGCCGATAAGATCCGCGCGGCGAGCGGCGGCTTCGGCACCGCGATCAACGCGCTCGTGCCGGGAGCGTACCATCAGAAGATTTTTCAGAAATACGGCCTCGACGTCGAATACCTCGCGCTCGACAGCGGCACGCTCGGCATGCAGACGCTGCTCGCCAACGAGATCCAGGTGCTCTTCACCACCGGGGCGCTGCCGGTCACTTCCAACCTGCAGGGCGGCGACGTGACGATCATCGCCGGCGGCATCAACTTTTTTCCCTTCAAATTGATCGTCCGGCCGGAGATCAAAACGCCGGCGGACCTCAAGGGAAAATCGGTCGCGATCAGCCGCTTCGGCTCCGCCTCGGATTTCGCCGCGGTGGCGGCGCTGGAGAAGCTCGGCGTCGGCGCCCGGCAGGTGACGATGATGCAGCTCGGCGGCAACCCGAATCGCCTCGCGGGCCTGACCGGCGGCTCGGTCCATGCGACGGTTTTCAGCGAGCCCTACGCCAGCATGGCGGTCAAAAAATTCGGCATGCGGGAAGTCCTGGACCTGGCCGACAGCGGCATTCCGTTTCCGCAGAACTGCTTCATGGTGCGCCGGAGCTATCTCGCCGAGAACCGGGCGCGGGTGACGAATTTCATGAAGGCGGTCATCGAGGGACTCTACGTCCTCAAAAGAGAAAAAGCCGCGGCGATCCGGGTGATCAAGCGCTATCTCCGGATCGACGAGGACGAGATGGCGGCGATCGGCTACGATTACTATCTAGTCCAGCACGGTGAGGACATCCTGACGCTTCCCGACAGGAGAGGCCTCGAGATGGTGATCGCCGACGCGGCCAAGACCAACCCGAAGGCGAAGGGCCAGACGCCGGAATCTCTCAGGCTCCTCGACCCGAGCGTTCTCGACGAGATCAAAAAGAGCGGCTTCGTCGAGAAGGTGAAACATCCGTGAAAACCCGCTATCATGAAGCCGGCCTATGTCGTTCTGGCAAAACATCGAAAAACCCATCATCGGGCTCTCGCCCATGGACGGCGTTACCGACGCCTCTTTCCGCTTCATCGCGGCGAAGCACGGCGGCCCCGACGTCATCCTCACCGAATTCGTGAGCGTCGACGCGGCTGCGTTCGCGCCGCACTCGCTGCTCAAAGATCTGGCCTATTCCGAGATCGAGCGGCCCATCGTGGCGCAAATCTACGGCCACGCGCCGGACGCGTTCTATAGGGCCGCGCATATCGTCTGCGCCCTGGGGTTCGACGGCCTGGACATCAACATGGGCTGTCCGGCGAAGAAGGTCGCGGCGAAGGGCAGCGGCGCGGGCTTGATCCTCACGCCCGAGCTGGCGCGCGCGATCATCCGCGCCGCGCGCCGGGGCATCCGCGACTGGTTCGAGGGGCAAACCCTGTCCGCCTTGAGCGTCGCTCCGGAGTTCGTCCGCGAGATCGACGCCGCCAACCGGCGCCGGACCGGCGCCGCGACGCCCCCCGCGCGCCGTCTGATACCGGTGTCGGTCAAAACCCGCATCGGCTATGAGGACATCGTGGTCGAGGATTGGATCGGAAATTTATTGGCGGAAAGGCCGGCGGCTATCTCGATCCACGGCCGCACGCTCAAACAGCAATACCGCGGCAGCGCCGACTGGGACGCGATCGCGCGCGCGGTCCGGGCGGCGAAAGGCTCCGGGACCCTGATCCTCGGCAACGGCGACCTGCGCAGCATGCAGGACGTTTACCGGCGCGTCGGCGAAACCGGAGTGGACGGCGCGCTCATCGGGCGCTCCACCCAGGGCAACCCCTGGATCTTCAAGGCGAAGGGCCGGGTCAAGGAAGCTTTGCGCTCGACCGGCGCGGCCGCGATTCATGAGCCTCCCGTCGGCCTGGAGGAGCGGTTTCGCGTGGCGCTGGAGCACGCCGGCCACTTCACCGGGCACCGGGGAGAGGCGTCTTTCGTCGCGATGCGGAAGCACCTGGCATGGTATTGCCATTCCTCCCCCGGCGCGGCGCAGCTCCGCTCTCAGATGGTGCGGGTGAACGGCCTCGACGAGGTCGTCGAGTGCCTGAGAAAATACACTGCCGCGCTTGCCGGCGCGCCCGAGACGATGGCCCGGGTTTTTCCCGAGCACGAATCCTCCACGGGCCTGTCTATTTGATGCGCTTGATCCTGGCTTCCACCTCCCCGCGCCGGCGCGAGATCCTGGCCCTGCTCGGCCTCAAGTTCGAGACGATCGCGCCGGATTTCGAGGAAATCCTATCCGCCGGACGCGTCATCGAAGCGGAGGTCCTCGACTTTTCCATCGGCAAGGCCGCCTCCGTGGCGGCCCGGCACCCCGAAAGCATCGTCGTCGGCAGCGACACCATGATCCGCCTGGGCGATCGAAAGATCGGCAAGCCCGCCGGCGCCGCCGGGGCGGGAGAGATGCTCCGCGCTTTTTCAGGCAAGACGCACCGGATCTTCACCGGCGTCGCCGTTCTGGACGGGCTGGGCGGGCCCGGTCTCGGAATCGTGGAAGAGGTGTCGGTCAAGATGCGCGCTTACTCGGACGCGGAGGTCGCGGACTATCTTTCTGAAAACGAGTCGCTCGACAAGGCGGGCGCCTATTCGATCCAGGGGAAGGGGAGCGCGTTGATCGAATCGATCGAAGGCGATTATCTCG
>DASWFA010000262.1:0-3571 GCA_036394475.1 Binatia bacterium | reverse complement strand
GATCATCGCGTCGGCGAACGCGTCGAGGGTTTCGCGGGTCTCGGTCTCGGTGGGCTCGATCATGAGCGCCCCCGACACGACGAGGGGAAAGTAGATCGTCGGCGGATGGAACCCGTAGTCCAGCAGCCGCTTGGCGATGTCCAGCGTGCTGACGCCCCGCTTCTGCTGGTTTTTGTCGGTGAAAACGCATTCGTGCATCGAGGGCTCGCTGGAGGACAGGCTGAAATGATTTTCCAGCCGCTTGCGCACGTAGTTGGCGTTGAGCAGCGCCATGCGGCTCGCCTCTTCCAGCCCGTCGGAGCCGAGAGAGATCATGTACGTATAGGCGCGCACGAGAATGCCGAAATTGCCGAAGAACGAGCGCACCCGCCCGACCGATTTGGGAAAGTCCTCGTCGAGCTCGTAGGCGCCGCCGGTTTTCACGACGCGCGGGACGGGGAGATAGTCCCGGAGAAACGACTTGACCCCGACGGGTCCGGCGCCCGGGCCGCCGCCGCCGTGCGGCGTGGAGAAGGTCTTGTGCAGGTTGATGTGGAGGACGTCCACGCCCATGTCGCCCGGCTTGGCCACGCCCATGAGCGCGTTCAAGTTCGCGCCGTCGAGATACACCAGGCCGCCGCGCCGGTGCACCACCTCGGCGATCTCTTGGATGTTTCTTTCGAAGACGCCGAGCGTGTTCGGGTTGGTGATCATCAGCGCCGCGACCTGGTCGTCCATCGCGCGCGCCACCGCCTCGGGCTCGATGATCCCCTGTTTGTTGGAGCCGATCTGGACCACGTCGTAGCCGCACAGCGTGGAACTCGCCGGGTTGGTGCCGTGCGCCGTGTCGGGGACGATGATCTTTTTCCGCGGGTCGCCGCGCTCGCCGAGATAGGCGCGGATGACCATGAGTCCGGTGAGCTCGCCCTGCGCGCCGGCGGCCGGCTGGAGCGTGACGGCGTCCATGCCGGCGATCTCGGCCAGCATCGCTTCGAGCTGGACGAGCAGCTCGAGCGCCCCCTGGAAGAGCTCCGGCGGCGCGAGCGGGTGGATCAGGGAAAATCCCGGCAGGCGCGCCGCCACCTCGTTGACCTTGGGATTGTACTTCATCGTGCAGGAGCCGAGCGGGTAGAACTGGCTCTCGATCGAGAAGTTGAGGTGCGAGAGGCGCGTGAAGTGGCGCAGCACTTCGAGCTCGCCCATCTCGGGAAAACCGGAGATCTCGCCGCGCAGAAGCCCGGCGGGAATCCCGATTTCGCCCTTCTCCTCGGGCCAGAAAAAACCGCTTCGGCCCGGGGAGCCGCTCTCGAAAATCAAAGGCCGGTGGGCGCGCGCGCCGCTAGCGTCCTCGGAATGATCGGACAAGCTCGTCGACCTCCTCTTCCTCGTTCATTTCGGTTACACAGACGAGCAGGCTCTCTCCGAGCTCGGGATACCACTTGGACAATTCGATTCCAGGGACGATCCGGTCGGCGAAAAAACGGCTCCGCCGCTCCGCCCACCCGGCCGCCTGGAGGACGAACTCGTTGAAAAACGGCCCGCTAAAAACCGGCGCCAGGCCGCCCTCCCGGACGAGCAGCTCGCGCGCCCGGTAAGCGCGCCGCGCGTTGACTTCCGCCAGGCGCCGCATGCCCTGCTTCCCCAGCGTGGTCATGAAAACCGTCGAGGCCAGCGCGCAGAGGCTCTGGCTGGTGCAGATGTTCGACGTCGCCTTTTCGCGGCGGATATGCTGCTCGCGGGTGGAGAGCGTGAGGACGAACCCGCGCCGCCCCTCGCCGTCGACGGTCTCGCCGACGAGCCGGCCCGGCAGGCTGCGGACGAATCTTTTTTGCGCGGTGAAAAAGCCGAAGCCCGGCCCGCCGAGCGACATCGGCACGCCGAGGCTCTGCCCCTCGCCGACGGCGATGTCGGCGCCCCAGGCGCCGGGGGGCTTGAGCAGGGCGAGCGCCAGGGGCTCGGTCGTGACCGTCACGAGCAGCGCGCCGGCGCGGTCGCACGCCGCGCGGAGCGGCGCCAGGTCCTCGACGACGCCGAAGAAATTAGGATAGCCGACGACGACGCATATCGTCTGATCGTCGGCGGCTTTGGCGATGAATTCCGCGTCGGTCGCGCCGTCTCCGGCAAACGGGGCTTCCGCCAGCTCGACGTCGTCGAGGTTTTCGAGATAGGTCGCGATGACGGCGCGGTACTGCGGATGGAGCGCGCGCGAGACGAGCACGCGGCGCCTGCCGTCCTGAATGCGCCGCGCCATGAGCACGGCTTCCGCCGCCGCCGATGCGCCGTCGTAGACGCCGGCGTTGGCGACCTCCATGCCGGTCAGCTGGCAGACGAGCGTCTGGAATTCGTACATCGCCTGGAGCGTCCCCTGGCTGACTTCCGGCTGGTAGGGGGTGTAGGAGGTGGAGAACTCCGAGCGGGAGATGATCGCGTCGACGGCGCTCGGGATCGCGTGGTGGTAGATGCCGCCGCCGAGAAAAAATTTCCAGTCCTGGGCGGTGGCGTTTTTTCCCGCCAGGGCGGCCATGCGCTTTTTGACCGCGACTTCGGTCAACCCTTCGGGGAGGGAGATTTTCGCCTTGGCCCGGAGCGCCGCGGGGATATGCCCGGTCAGCTCCTCGACCCGGGAGAGGCCGATGGTCCGGAGCATTTGCTCCTTGTCGGCCGGAGTATGCGGGGTGTAGCGCATGAACCGGGCTTATTCCTTTTCCTTATCCTTGTCCTCGTCCTCATCTTCGTCTTCATCGTCGACGTCGTCCTTGTCTTCGTCCTCCTCGTCCGCTTCTTTTTGCTGCTCGATGTACTCCGCGTACTCCTCCGCGTTCATCAAGTCCTTGAGATCGTCCATGTCGGTCATCTCGACCTTGATCATCCAGCCGTCGCCGTAGGGGTCGTCGTTGATGGTCTCGGGGTTCTCCGGCAGCGTGTCGTTGATCTCGACGACCGCGCCGCCGACGGGCGCGAAGACGTCCGACACGGCCTTGACCGACTCCACCGCGCCGAACGGGTCGTCCTTGACGACCTTCTCGCCGATTTCGGGGAGCTCGACGTAAACGATGTCGCCGAGCTCGTGCTGGGCGAATTCGGTGATGCCGATGATCGCGACCTTGTCTTCGACCAGCACCCACTCGTGCTCTTTGGAATATTTCAGACCGTCAGGGAACTCCATCTCTCCCTCCTTAAGAAAAACTTTAGTTTCGGGTTGCGGGCTTCAAGACAGTTTCAAGTTTCTAGTTTCAGGTTTCAAGTATGATTCGGATTATGAATAAGTCCCACGTCTTTCCGTTCTTTCTAGAAACTTGAAACTTTAAACTCGAAACTTACTCTTTAATTCGGCCGGCGGTAAAACGGCAGCGGCACGATCCGCGCGCCGGCGCGCCGCTCGCGGATTTCCACTTCGACGCCGGCGCCGGCGGCCGCGTGCTCCGCCCGGACGTAGGCCAGCGCGACCGCCTTGCCGAGCGTCGGCGATTTGGTGCCGCTGGTGACTGCGCCGGTCCGCTCGCCCTGTTTGAAAACCGGGTAGTGGGCGCGCGCGATGCCCGGCTCGATCATCTCCAGGCCGACGAGCTTGCGCGGAACGCCCCCCTCCTTC